>JAZGER010000139.1:0-19023 GCA_036478835.1 Gammaproteobacteria bacterium
AGGAGATAATGTGAAGATGGATGTCACGTTGATTGCGCCGATTGCGATGGAAGATGGATTGCGCTTTGCGATCCGTGAAGGTGGTCGTACCGTTGGCGCTGGCGTCGTTTCGAAAATTATCGAGTAATTTTTTGTTGGATACAGTGCGGCTTAAACGTCGTTCTGGTTCTTTTTAGAGGTTGTTATGGCAAATCAGAAAATCAGAATTCGTCTGAAAGCATTTGATCACCGTTTGATCGATCAATCGGCGCGTGAGATTGTTGAGACAGCTCGGCGTACAGGTGCTCAGGTTCGCGGCCCTATCCCGCTTCCTACCAAGATAGAGCGGTTTACCATTTTGATATCACCGCACGTGAATAAAGACGCGCGTGATCAGTATGAAATCCGTACGCATAAACGCTTAATGGATATCGTGGATCCCACAGATAAAACAGTCGATGCGCTTATGAAGCTGGATCTGGCTGCTGGCGTGGATGTGCAAATTAAGCTTAGCTAATAATTGAGTTAACTGTAATTTAAGGTAGAGGTTGTTTGAAATGACTATTGGTCTTGTTGGTCGAAAAGCTGGGATGACACGCGTATTCACTGAGATGGGTGAATCTGTGCCTGTTACAGTGGTTGAAATCGAGCCAAATCGGGTGACTCAAATAAAAGATATTGAGGCTGATGGCTATCGCTCATGCCAGGTGACGACGGGTAGCCGTCGGGCGTCTCGCGTCACTAAAGCAATGGCGGGGCATTACTCTAAAGCGAAGACCGAAGCCGGTCGTGGTTTATGGGAGTTCCGCTTAAATGAAGAAGAAGGGGCTGACCTGAACCTCGGCGCTGAAATCAAGGTGGATATCTTCTCCGAAGGTCAGATAGTTGATGTGGCGGGGACTACCATTGGTAAGGGTTTTGCTGGTGCCGTGAAACGTCATAACTTTCAGATGCAGGATGCCACACACGGCAACTCGATTTCGCATCGAGCGCCAGGTTCTATTGGCCAATGTCAAACACCTGGGCGTGTTTTTAAGGGTAAGAAAATGGCTGGCCATATGGGTGCTGTAAGACGTACTGCACAGAATTTGCAGGTTGTGCGAGTAGACGTTGACCGCAATCTGCTTTTAATTAAAGGCGCGATCCCTGGCGCTAAAGGCGGTGATGTTATTATCACCCCAGCGATTAAGACACGCTAGAGGAAATAACGATGGATTTACAAACACACAGCGGCGCTACTGTCTCGGTTGCAGACAAGGTGTTCGGCCAGGACTTTAACGAGACTCTCGTGCATCAGGTTGTTGTCGCTTATCTGGCAGCAGGCAGAGCGGGGACGAGCGCACAAAAAAATCGTTCGGCAGTGCGTGGTGGTGGTGCAAAACCTTTCCGTCAGAAAGGCACAGGTCGTGCTCGTGCAGGGACCTCACGAAGCCCTCTTTGGCGCGGTGGTGGTCAGACATTTGCCTCAGCAACCCGTGATTATTCACAAAAAGTGAATAAGAAGGCTTTCCGGTCGGCTATCCGGTCTATCTTGTCAGAATTAAACCGGCAGAGCCGTCTAGTGGTAGTCGATGACTTTGACGTTGATAGCCCAAAAACAAAAGCGTTGGTGAGTAAGTTATCGACCATGAATTTGACTGGCAGCGTATTAATTGTCAGTCATGAGCCTGATGCGAATTTATTCCTCGCGGCGCGTAATGTGAAGGCAATTGATGTGCTGGATAGTGAATTTACTGATCCGGTCAGTCTGGTTGGGTTTGATAATGTGGTTATGACTGTCCCGGCTTTACGTCAATTTGAGGAGAAGCTGTCATGAATATGGATCGACTAACCAAAGTGTTGGTGGGCCCAGTGGTCTCCGAAAAAAGTACCCGCGTTGCTGATGCGAGTCGCCAGGTGGTTTTCAAGGTATTGCCGAGTGCGAGTAAGCCGGAGATTCGCCAGGCAGTTGAAAAGATGTTTGACGTTAAAGTTACTTCAGTTGAGACGGCGCGAGTCAAAGGTAAGGTCAAGCGTTTTGGTCAAAGTTTTGGGCGACGTTCTGACTGGAAAAAAGCGTATGTCACATTGGCCGAAGGGTCGGATATTGATTTTGTTGGTGCCGATTAGGCCGAGTTAAACAAGCGGAATACAAGTTATGGCAATAGTAAAAACCAGGCCGACTTCACCAGGAAGGCGATTCGTTGTTAAAGTTGTAAACAACGATTTGCATAAAGGCGCACCCTATGCACCCCTGCTGGATACGAAGAAAAAGAGTGGTGGGCGTAACAACGCAGGTCGGATAACGACCCGTCATCGCGGTGGCGGCCATAAACAGCATTACCGGATTGTTGATTTTAAACGGAACAAGGATAGTATTCCAGCGCGCGTGGAGCGCCTGGAGTATGACCCCAATCGCAGTGCAAATATTGCTCTACTCCTTTACGCTGACGGTGAAAGGCGTTATATCCTTGCTCCACGAGGTGTTGAGGCGGGGTCGCCTGTTAGCAGTGGCATCGATGCGCCAATCAAGCCTGGAAACTCAATGCCTTTGCGTAATATCCCCCTTGGCACACTCGTTCATTGTGTGGAAATGAAACCAGGAAAGGGTGGTCAGATTGCCAGAAGTGCGGGTTGTGGGGTGCAGATTGTTGCACGTGAAGGTGCGCATGTTACCTTAAGGCTTCGGTCTGGCGAAATGAGGAAAATCCCTTCTGATTGCCGGGCAACTATTGGCGAAGTCGGAAATGCCGAGCACAGCCTGCGTTCACTCGGTAAGGCTGGCGCCAAACGATGGAGAGGGGTTCGCCCTACCGTCCGCGGTGTAGCAATGAACCCGGTTGACCATCCGCATGGTGGTGGTGAAGGGCGTACTTCAGGTGGCAGGCATCCAGTCTCTCCCTGGGGAATGCCTACAAAGGGTTACAAAACACGCAAGAACAAACGTACTGATAATATGATAGTACGTCGTCGTAACAAGAAATAAACTGAGGGATTACTATCGTGCCACGCTCTATTAAAAAAGGCCCGTTTATCGATCTTCACCTGGTAAAAAAGGTAGAAGAGGCGGTCAGTGCCAAAAGTCGGAAGCCAATTAAAACATGGTCTCGTCGTTCAATGGTATTGCCTGATATGGTTGGTTTAACGATTGCAGTTCATAACGGCCGACAACATGTTCCAGTTTTGATTAATGAAAATATGGTTGGACACAAGCTGGGTGAATTTGCGGTTACCCGCACATTTAAAGGTCACGCAGCTGACAAGAAAGCTAAGTAGGAAGAGATAATGGAAGTTAGTGCAAAATTAAGTTATGCGCATATCGCTCCGCAGAAATGCAGGCTGGTAGCTGACCAGATTCGTGGGCTGCCGGTTGAACGGGCGCTGGAAACCTTAATGTTCAGTAATAAAAAAGCAGCACACCTGGTTCGTAAAGTGCTGGAATCTGCAATCGCAAATGCTGAGCATAATGAAGGCGCTGATGTTGATGAGCTGATGGTTTCCAAGATATGTATTAATGAAGGTCCAACACAAAAGCGATTCAGTGCTCGCGCTAAGGGAAGAGGCAATAGAATCCTGAAGCGGTCTAGCCATATTATCGTCAGTGTTGCTGAACAGTAATTAACTAAAATAGAGAATTGGTATGGGTCAAAAAGTACATCCGATAGGTATCCGGCTTGGCATTGTTAAGGACTGGACCTCAACATGGTATGCGGATTCAAAAGATTACGCTGATTTCCTGAATCTTGATCTCGAGGTCAGGGCATTTGTGAAAAAGCGCCTTGAAAGAGCATCAGTGAGTCGAATTGAAATCCAGCGGCCAGCCAATAATGCAATTATCACTGTGCATTCTGCCCGGCCAGGTATCGTTATTGGGAAAAAAGGCGAAGATATCGAAAGACTTCGTGCTGAAGTATCTAAAAAAATGAAAATGCCGGTGCATATCAATATCGAAGAGATACGCAAACCGGAAATAGATGCGCAATTAGTTGCTGAAGGCGTTGCTCAACAGCTAGAAAGGCGTATTATGTACCGCCGCGCTATGAAACGTTCAGTGAGTAACGCAATGCGGCTAGGTGCTCAGGGAATCAAGATAAATGTTGCAGGTCGTTTGAATGGTGCAGAAATCGCACGGAGTGAGTGGTACAGAGAAGGGCGAGTGCCTTTACACACGCTGCGAGCAGATATTGATTATGGTTTTGCAGAAGCTGCGACAACCTACGGAATTATTGGCGTCAAGACATGGATATTCAAAGGTGAAATCCTCAGTCGTGACGAACAGAAAGCTGAAAAAGAAGCACCTGCCAAGGCAGCTGCAAGCAAGAAATAGGATGGGAAATGTTACAGCCTAAAAGAACCAAGTTTCGCAAGCAGCAAAAGAACCGTAATCGCGGCCTTGCACAAAGTGGCAATAAAGTCAGTTTTGGTGAGTATGGATTAAAGGCGACTACTCGTGGCCAGATCACTGCTCGGCAGATTGAAGCGGCTCGTCGTGCGATCACGCGCAAAGTAAAGCGCGGCGGAAAGTTATGGATTAGGATTTTCCCTGATGTCCCGATTACCAAAAAGCCTATTGAGGTTCGTATGGGTAAAGGGAAAGGTAACGTTGAGTACTGGGTTGCAAAAATTCAGCCTGGGAGAATGATATACGAAATGGAAGGTGTTTCTGAAGAGATGGCGCGAGAAGCTTTTAAACTGGCTTCGGCAAAACTTCCTGTCAGAACTGCCTTTGTTAACCGGTCGGTGATGTAATGAAAGCTAGCGAACTCAGAGAAAAATCTGTTGAGGATCTTGGTAAAGAGCTGGAACAGCTGTTGCGGGAGCAATTCACACTCCGCATGCAGAAAGGCAGCGGACAGTTGTCACGCCCAGACCAGGTAAAGAAAGTGCGTAGAACGATTGCGCAGGTGAAAACCTTAATGAATGAGAAAGCGCGATCAGGTGGTGCAGTATGAATGAAACAAAATCAATACGTACCCTGATGGGGCGAGTCGTTAGTGACAAAATGGAAAAAAGCGCAGTTGTGCTCGTTGAGCGCAAGATTAAACACCCGCTTTATGGGAAATATATTCGTCGTTCGACAAAATACCAGATCCATGATGCTGAAAATACTTGTAAAATGGGGGATACGGTTTCTATTCAGGAATGCCGTCCCATTTCCAAGAACAAGTCATGGACCTTGTTAGAAATCGTTAATCGAGCAGTCGGTTGAGTCGTTACACAATTAAATTAATTGAGATTTGGGTGAAATAAAATGATCCAGATGCAAACAAAACTGGATGTTGCTGATAACAGCGGCGCTCGTAAGCTACAGTGTATTAAAGTGCTGGGTGGTTCACACAGGCGTTACGCTGCTATTGGCGACGTCATTAAGGTCAGCATTAAAGAAGCGATACCTCGTGGCAAGGTTAAGAAAGGTGAGGTCTATAATGCAGTCGTCGTGAGAACTGCCAAAGGCGTTCGCCGTAAAGACGGATCTCTGATCCGCTTTGATGGGAATGCGGCTGTATTATTAAATGCGAAGCTGGAACCCATCGGGACTCGAATATTTGGTCCAGTAACCCGTGAATTGAGAAGTGAACGGTTTATGAAGATTATCTCCTTGGCGCCAGAAGTACTATAGGCAGGTTAGCGAAATGAAAAAAATCAGAAAAGGCGATGATGTTATTGTCACTACAGGTAAAGATAACGGTAAGCGTGGGATGGTGACGCGTGTTATTCCTGAAAAGGATCGCATCGTTGTTGAAAATATCAATGTAGCGAAGAAGCACACAAAGGCAAACCCACAGCAGGGTATTGCTGGCGGCATTATTGAAAAAGAAATGTCTATCCATGTTTCGAATGTTTTGCTGTATAACCCGCAGAGCAAGAAGGGTGACAGGGTAGGTTTCAAGGTGCTTGAAGATGGCCGTAAGGTTCGAGTTTTTAAATCCACTAATGAAGTAGTGGACGTATAAATACACTGCATGTGAGTTAAAATTGATGGCTAGGTTACACGAAATATACAAAGAGGAAGTGGTCAAAAAGCTGGTAGAACAGTTTGGCTACAAGAATCCAATGCAAATTCCCAAGGTGACAAAAATCACCTTAAATATGGGAGTTGGAGAAGCATTGGGTGACCGTAAGATAATGGAGCACGCAGTCGGTGACATGACGAAGATTGGCGGTCAAAAACCAATTGTTCGTAATGCGCGGAAATCTGTTGCTGGCTTTAAAGTGCGTGAAGGCTGGCCAATTGGTTGCAAGGTCACGCTCAGGCGCGAAAAGATGTACGAATTTATGGATCGTCTTGTCAGCATTGCAATCCCCCGTACCCGAGATTTTCGCGGATTAAATGTTAAGTCCTTCGACGGCCGTGGAAATTACAACATGGGTATTCAGGAACAAATAATTTTCCCTGAAATCGACTATGACAAGATAGACACTTTGCGTGGTATGGATATAAATATAACCACAACTGCAACAACGGATGAAGAAGGGCGCGCTTTATTAGCCGCGTTTAACTTCCCGTTTAAGAATTGAGGTAGGCATGGCTAAAGTATCAATGATTCAGCGCGAATTTAAGCGTGCGAAGATGGTTAGTAAATATGCTAAAAAACGCGCATCACTTAAAGAAATTATTCGCGACTTAAATAATTCTGATGAAGAACGTTATATTGCCCAGAACAAGTTACAGGCATTGCCAAGAGATTCTAGCCCTGTGAGAAAGCGTAATCGTTGCCGTATCACGGGTAGACCTCATGGGTATTATCGCAAGTTTGGTCTTTCACGTAATAAATTGCGCGAGGCAGCTATGCGTGGAGATGTTCCGGGTCTTGTGAAGGCTAGTTGGTAGGAGAATTTAATTATGATGACTGATCCAATATCGGATATGCTAACGCGTATTCGTAATGCACAAATGGCGGGTAAGGAATCTGTTTCCATGCCGGCTTCCAAAATCAAAGAATCCATTGTTAAGGTTCTTATTGATGAAGGGTATATCATTAGTTACGAAGTGACGAGTGATACGAAGCCAGTAATGACAGTAAAGCTCAAATATTACCTGGGTAAACCTGTTATCAGCATGATCAAACGGGCCAGTCGTCCTGGGCTGCGAGTATACAAAGGCAGAGATGATGTGCCTGAGGTTCAGGCGGGTCTGGGTGTGGCGATTGTCTCAACATCGAAAGGTGTTATGAGCGGCAGGACGGCCAGGTCCAGGAATGAAGGCGGCGAAATCCTCTGTGTAGTATCGTAGATAACTTAATTATATTGAGACAGAACGATGTCAAGAGTAGCAAATAATCCTGTAATCATGCCGGCTGGTGTAGAAGTTAAACTGAATGGCCAGCATGTGACAGTTAAAGGCAGTAAGGGCTCTATTGAGCAAAACATTCATTCGGCAGTAGAAATATTGCAGGAAGATAATGTGCTCAAATTCAAGCCCCGTGATGGTTCGAAACCTGCTATGGCTCAGGCAGGAACCGCCAGAGCCTTGTTAAACAATATGGTGGTCGGCGTCACAGATGGTTTTGAGAAAAAACTGTTATTGGTCGGCGTCGGATACCGAGCTCAGGCTCAGGGCAGCACTCTAAATCTATCGCTAGGCTTTTCACACCCTGTTAAGTATGCAGTGCCTGAAGGTATCACAGTAGAAACACCGAGCCAGACTGAAATTATTGTGAAAGGTATTAACAAACAGGTGGTCGGACAAGTTGCTGCAAATATTCGCGCATACCGCCCACCGGAGCCCTATAAGGGCAAGGGCGTTAAGTACGCTGATGAAATTATCGTGCGCAAAGAAGCCAAGAAGAAATAGTTCTCTGGCTCGCACTTAATCGAAATAGGTATCAAGGTAGCAGTATGAACAAGAAATCATCTAGAATTCGGCGCTCTCGTAAAACCAGAGCAAAAATTCGTGACCTGGGACAGGTGAGGTTGTGTATCAGCCGGACGCCACGTCATATTTACGCACAAATTATCGATAGTACGGGCGACAGGGTGCTGGTTTCAGCATCGACGCTTGATAAGGCGTTGCGAAAGGATATAACGATTACAGGAAATATCTCGGCAGCAGAGTCAATCGGGAAAGCGATTGCGCAGCGAGCAACAGCAGCAGGGATCAAAGCAGTTGCTTTTGATCGCTCTGGGTACAAATACCATGGCCGTGTAAAAGCACTGGCTGATGCCGCCCGAGAGGGTGGTCTGGAATTCTAATAAGGTTATTGATATGGCAAATCCTGAAGTTCAATCATCCGATGGCTTACAAGAAAAGTTAATTGGTATTAACCGTGTCGCTAAAGTTGTTAAAGGTGGTCGCCAGTTTGGCTTCGCAGCTTTAACTGTTGTCGGCGACGGTGAAGGTAAAGTCGGTTTTGGAAGAGGAAAGGCTCGTGAAGTGCCTGTTGCCATTCAGAAGGCAATGGAAAACGCGCGAAAAAATATGAACCAGATTGCTCTGAAAGACGGCACACTGCAATACCCTATAACTGCAAGGTACGGGGCGGCAAAGGTTTACATGCAGCCTGCCTCAGAGGGTACAGGGATTATTGCTGGCGGTGCGATGCGAGCAGTGTTTGAAGTTGTAGGCGTGAGAAATGTGCTGGCAAAATGCATTGGTACAAATAACCCAATAAATGTGGTGCGAGCCACAATGCGTGGTTTGACCGAAATGACTTCTCCAGACGAAGTGGCTGCCAAACGTGGTAAATCTGTAGAAGATATACTGGGGTAATTTATGTCAAATAAAAAAGTAAAGGTAACGCTCATGAAAAGTACTAGCGGGCGTTTAAAAAATCATAAGGCCTGTGTTATTGGGCTAGGTTTACGCCGCATTCGTCACAGTGTGGTTGTGCAGGATACCCCTGAAAACCGTGGCATGATGAATAAAGTTTCTTACCTGTTGTCGGTAGAGGATATCTAAATGCGTTTGAATACACTAAAACCTGCGGCAGGAAGTAGAAAGCCAGGTAAGCGTGTGGGCCGTGGTATTGGTTCTGGCTATGGGAAAACCTGTGGTAGAGGGCATAAAGGACAGAAATCACGTTCTGGAGGCTTTCATAAAATTGGTTTTGAAGGTGGGCAAATGCCTTTGCAACGGCGTTTACCGAAAGTGGGCTTTAGTTCGCGTGTATCTCGTGTTACCGATGAGGTTCGTCTCAACGAGTTAGTATTAGCTGGCGAAGATGTCGTTGATCTGGTCGCGCTAAAAGAAGCAGGAATACTTAATCACCATATATTAAAAGCCAAGGTCATACTGTCAGGCACTATCGATAAAGCGGTTACCGTCCGAGGCCTCGGCGTGACAAAGGGTGCTAAAGCAGCTATTGAAGCAGCTGGCGGTAAGGTAGAGGAATAACCAATGGCATCACTCGGAACCTCCCTCACTGGTGGTCTTGGTGGTATGGGCAAGTTGGCTGAATTACGACAACGTTTATTGTTTGTCCTCGGAGCAATGATTGTTTTTCGTATTGGGTCGTTTATTCCGTTACCTGGTATTGACCCCCAGGTGCTCGCATCATTAGTTGAGCAACAAAAAGGCACAATCCTGGACATGTTTAATATGTTCTCTGGTGGTGCGCTCAGCCGACTTTCGCTTTTTGCGTTAGGGATAATGCCTTATATATCTGCATCTATTATTATGCAGTTGCTATCCTATACGGTCCCTTCACTGGAACAGTTGAAGAAAGAAGGTGATGCAGGGCGTAGGAAAATAACTCAGTACACGCGGTATGGTGCGTTAGTGTTGGCAACTTTCCAGGCGATTGGAATAGCGACAGCACTACAGGCACAAGGTGCTAGTGGATCGCCGCTGGTGATCATCGATGGCCCGGCTTTCGTTCTATCTGCCGTCACCTGCCTGGTAACTGGAACAATGTTCCTCATGTGGCTAGGTGAACAAGTCACTGAGCGTGGTATCGGTAATGGTATATCGATCATCATTTTTGCGGGGATTGTTGCTGGACTCCCTTCCGCTATTGGTGGCACTCTTGAGTTGGTGAGGACAGGAGAAATGAATACCTTAACTATTCTCTTTTTGTTCGCGTTAGCTGTTGGGGTTACGATGTTTGTTGTCTTTGTTGAGCGTGGCCAGAGACGAATTACCGTCAACTATGCCAAGCGTCAACAGGGTCGGAAAATGATTGCAGGGCAAAGTACGCATTTGCCTTTAAAACTTAATATGGCAGGAGTTATCCCACCTATTTTTGCATCGAGCATTATTCTCTTCCCGGCCACGCTTGGTAGCTGGTTTGGAAGTACAGAAGGCATGGGCTGGTTGAAAGATATGTCTTCTACATTGTCGCCTGGCCAGCCTTTGTATGTGTTGTTTTATGCACTGGCAATTATATTCTTCTGTTTCTTTTATACGGCAATTGTTTTCAACTCAAAAGAAACTGCGGATAACCTGAAAAAGTCAGGTGCTTTTGTTCCTGGTATTCGTCCTGGCGAACAAACGGCAAAATATATTGATTCGGTAATGACGCGACTGACTATGGCCGGTGCAATCTATATCACGCTGGTTTGTTTGATGCCAGAGTTCCTTATTTTGTACTGGAATGTGCCATTTTACTTTGGTGGTACGTCCTTATTGATTATTGTCGTCGTCGTGATGGATTTCATGGCGCAAGTTCAGGCCCAGATGATGTCTCATCAATATGAAGGCCTGATGAAGAAATCTAATTTGAAGAAATAAGCAAGCGACTAACAAGTTGCCTGTATGAGGGTAGTAAAATGAAAGTACGTGCATCTGTAAAAAAGATCTGCCGCAACTGTAAAATAGTGAAGCGCAAGGGAGTCATTCGTGTCATCTGCAAGGATGGAAGACATAAACAGCGTCAGGGTTAAATTTACATCATTTACTGATTGATTTTATGATGCCGCCTAGGTATCCTTGCCGGTTCCCCGCAAGGCACCCTGTGGTATCCGTTAGGAGAGAATTTGAATGGCTCGTATAGCCGGTATTAATATCCCGACCCATAAGCATGCAGTGATAGCATTAACTGCTATCTATGGTATAGGTCGACAGTCTGCGACAAAGATTTGTAACGTAACTGGAGTAAAGCCAGAAACGAAAATCAAGGATTTATCCGAAGCAGAAATTGAGTCTGTCCGAAATGAAGTTGCAAAATACACAGTCGAAGGCGATTTGCGGCGCACCATTTCCATGAATATCAAGCGATTGATGGATCTAGGTTGTTACCGTGGCATGCGCCATCGTAGAGGGCTGCCTTTGCGCGGTCAACGGACTAAAACGAATTCACGTACACGTAAAGGGCCACGACGCCCTATTCGCAAGTAAATTAGGTTTCTAACTAATGGCAAAACCAACAGAATCAAAGACTCGTAAGAAAGTGAAGAAAAACGTTGTTGACGGCGTTGTTCATGTTCACGCTTCTTTTAATAATACTATTATTACGATAACAGATCGTCAGGGCAATGCACTTGCCTGGGCAACAGCAGGCGGATCAGGCTTTCGTGGTTCTCGAAAAAGTACGCCGTTTGCTGCACAGGTTGCTGCAGAGCGTGTGGGTGAAATAGTCAAAAATTTTGGCGTTAAGAACCTTGAAGTTGAAATCAAGGGTCCTGGCCCAGGTCGAGAGTCAGCCGTTCGGGCACTCAACAATGTAGGCTTTCGTATCACAAACATCACAGATGTTACACCCATACCGCATAATGGGTGTCGTCCCCCCAAAAAGCGTCGCGTATAAGGCAGAGGAATAATAATGGCCAGGTATATAGGATCCAAATGTCGCCAATGCCGTCGTGAAGGCGGTAAATTGTTTTTAAAAGGTGAAAAATGTTACACGAGTAAGTGTCCGATTGAAACTCGTCCATTTCCGCCAGGTCAGCATGGTCAGCGAAGAGGTCGTTTGTCAGATTATGCGGCTCAGCTTCGTGAAAAACAGAAATTACGCAGAACATACGGCGTACTGGAAAAACAGTTCAGGCTTTATTATAAAAAAGCGGCTCTGAAAAAAGGTTCTACAGGTGAAAACTTACTTCAGTTACTTGAAAGTCGACTGGATAATGTTGTGTACCGAATGGGCTTTGCGGCGTCAAGAACTGAAGCTAGGCAACTCGTTAGTCACAAAGCGATTATGATTAATGGTAGCCGGGTCACAATACCTTCTTATCAGGTGACGCCAAATGATAGTTTGTCCGTTGCTGAAAAGGCAAAGAAACAGCTGCGGATACAGGCAGCGTTACAATTTGCTGACCAACGTGGCTTTTCTGACTGGATTGATGTTGATATTAAGAAGATGGAAGGTGTGTTCAAGGCATGTCCTGAACGTTCTGATCTTCCTGCCGAGATCAACGAGCATCTGGTTGTTGAACTCTACTCCAAGTAATCTAAAGAGGATTATTCTATGCAGGGTAATGTAAGTGAATTTCTGAAACCTCGAATTGTCGATGTTCAGTTTATTACTGATAAGCATGCAAAAGTTGTATTAGAGCCTCTTGAGCGGGGATTCGGACATACGCTCGGAAACGCCTTGCGCAGGATCCTCCTGTCTTCGATGACTGGCTGTGCTATTACGGGTGTCGAAATTGAAGGCGTCGTGCATGAATACTCAGCAATTGAAGGCGTGCAGGAAGATGTCCTTGATATAATGCTCAACCTTAAAGGTATTTCACTGGTGATGCATAATCGTCAGGAAGCCACTTTAAAAATAAGCAAGAAAGGCCCTGGCACAGTCACTGCAGGCGATATCATCATTGATCATGATGTCGAGGTTATTAATCCCGGTTATGTGATTGCCAACCTTACAGCAGACACTGAGTTGAATATGACATTGCATGTTGCGATGGGCAGAGGTTATGAGCCATCGACAGCACGTGCGAATGATGAAGAGACTCGTCCTGTTGGCAGTCTTCAGCTTGACGCGTCATACAGTCCAGTGCATAAGGTTTCATACAGTGTAGATAGTGCGCGTGTCGAGCAAAGAACTGACCTTGATAAGCTCATTATTGATATTGAAACAAATGGCACGATAGACCCAGAAGAAGCTATCCGCCAGTCAGCCACGATCCTGCAAGATCAATTATCTGTGTTTGTGGATTTGCAGGGTAAGGAAGACGCGGAACCAGAAACGAATGAAGCGGATATAGACCCGGTACTGCTTCGGCCAGTGGATGATCTGGAATTAACAGTCAGATCTGCGAACTGTCTCAAAGCAGAAAGCATCTACTTCATCGGTGATTTGATACAACGTACTGAAGTCGAGCTTTTGAAAACACCCAATCTCGGCAAGAAATCGCTTACAGAGATCAAAGATGTACTGGCTTCTCGCGGTTTATCTCTTGGTATGCGGCTGGAGAACTGGCCACCAACGGGTCTGAAAGAACAAAAGGCTGTAGTAATAGCCTAGACTTATAACGCTTGTGGTTAACGCCACATTTAAAGTATAGAGTGAGAGAGAAATGCGTCATCGTAAAAGTGGACGACAACTAAATCGCAACAGCAGTCATCGAAAGGCTATGTTCAGAAATATGGCGGCTTCATTGCTGCATCACGAAGTCATCAGAACGACTTTGCCAAAGGCAAAGGAATTGCGCCGTGTCGCTGAGCCACTGATTACAATGGCAAAAGCTGATAGCGTCCATAAGCGTCGGATTGCATACAGTCGCCTGCGGGATCGTGATGTAGTGACTAAGTTGTTTAGTGAGATTGGTCCGCGTTATAAGGATCGGCCTGGAGGTTACCTGCGTATTCTAAAGATGGGTTACCGGACAGGTGATAAGGCTCCAATGGCATTAGTCGAACTTGTCGACAGACCCCAGATTGAAACTTCTGATGATGCTGAAGTGATTGTCGAAGATTAATTTATTCAGTTGCAAAAAACAAAAAGCCGGTTTTTATACCGGCTTTTTTAGTGCTCTTAAAATCAATTCGATCCGTTTTAACTGGGTGATGTTTCTGTAATTCTCCGGGTTGCAAGAGCCCACCCCACGCTGCACCAGATAACTGCGCCAAACCAGTTATTGAAAAAGCTTGATGCAGAACCAATGGGCCAGAAGATAACGAACAGGGTTGCGCTTACACAGCCCATCAAAATCCATTGCTGAGAGTTTGCTGGCATCCACAATGAGTGCCGGCAAATCATAATCACTGTTAATGTAAATAAGAGTAACCCAATCAGACCTGCCTGGGTCAACCAGCCAAGGTAGATATTATGAGGATGGCGCTGGCATGAATCAAAGACATTGTCGCCAATCATATTGAGGCAGGCTTCCGAATAGTTATGCAGGCCGACACCTGTTAGTGGGTATTCCTTCCATAATTCCACTGCGGTAGAAAATACTTTGCCGTAGGGGTCAGAGGAAAAATTCTGTAATGAAGCAATGAATGAAGTGACTGCTCGATGGTAGATTTCTGGCTGAAGAAAGGAAAGTAGAGCGAAGAAAAGAAGGCCGACGAACAGACTGTAAATAAGTCTTTTTGTGTATTTTGGGTAAGCCAGGGACAAGGCTGGCAGAATAAATACAGATGAAGCAATGGCTAATAAAAAGCTCATTCTTTCCCCCGTTGAAAAGGTAAAAAGCAGGGCTAACAGGAAAAACCCAGATGACATGGAAAGTTGAAGTGATGGTTTTTTCAGCCACCTGCTGGCATTAAGCGCCAGCAGTGCAATGAAAAAGAAACGAAGTGTCAGTGCGCCAGGAATTGGGCTTCTCATGGGGCCAGTTAATCGAAAGGTAGCGAATTTCTCAATGCCAAAGAGGTCAGTGCCATTGTATAGTTGCCAGAAAGTATCGAACATAATAAATAGAACAGTAGCCAACATGGCCTGACCAAATAATTTAAGCGCCGAAGCATCGCTAAAAACCCAAAATGCCAGGGCTGCCGCGAACACTGGCCAACGCAGGTAAGCAACTGAATACAGTGCGGAGGCAGAAGGGTTGTAGCCTAATGGCCCTGAGATAAATATCAGGTATGCCCAGGTTATTAAAGAGACGACAAACCAGTCATTACGAGCCCAGCGCCAGTCGCCCGTCTTTTTTGAATGCCAAAGAAAGCTGATTGCGGTCAGTAAAACCGTAGCGTCTGCCAGCCCTCTGAAAAATAATAGAAGAAAAGGTAACAGCAAGATGTAAGCAGTCTTGCCTGACAGGGAGAGCGGCTTAAGGGTTGGAGTGAGTGCCATTATTTGTTTTTCAGGATGCCTGGCAAGCCTTTTTTGATTTTTCAATGAGCGGTTTCAAATAATGCCCGGTGTGAGAAACAGTCGAGTCTGCCACAAGAGCCGGCATACCCTGGGCAATAATCTCGCCACCCCCATCGCCTCCTTCAGGACCCATGTCAATGATCCAGTCGGCTGTTTTAATCACGTCGAGATTATGCTCAATAATGACGACTGTATTGCCATGGTCGCGCAGCCGGTGTAATACGGCAAGTAACTGTTCAATGTCGTAAAAATGCAGCCCCGTTGTGGGTTCATCCAGTATATATAGTGTTTTTCCAGTGTCGCGTTTAGATAATTCCCGTGACAGTTTAATGCGTTGCGCTTCGCCGCCAGATAATGTCGTCGCGTTTTGGCCGAGACGAATATAGGACAGGCCAACATCAAGCAATGTTTGTAGTTTTCGAGAAAGCACAGGGACTGCACTGAAGAACTCAGCGGCATCTTCAACGGTCATATCCAGAACTTCGTGAATGGATTTTCCCTTGTAGCGAATATCCAGCGTCTCTCTATTATAACGTTTGCTTTTACAAACATCGCAAGGCACATAAATGTCAGGTAAAAAGTGCATCTCAACCTTAATAACACCATCACCCTGACAGGCTTCGCAACGACCGCCTTTGACATTAAAACTGAAACGCCCAGGTTTATACCCTCGAGAACGCGCCTCCTGTGTTCCGGCAAATAATTCACGTATTGGGGTGAATAGTCCCGTATAAGTCGCCGGGTTCGAGCGCGGTGTACGACCAATGGGACTCTGGTCAATATCGACGACTTTATCGAATTGATCAAGGCCAGAAATAGACTGGTAAGGGGCGGGAGTTGTTGATGCGCGGTTCAACTCAGCGGCTACAATTCGATATAAGGTGTCATTGATAAGTGTAGATTTTCCCGAACCCGAGACACCCGTAATGCACGTCATTAAGCCAACGGGAATATCGACGTCAACGTTTTTAAGGTTGTTACCGGTTGCGCCACGGATAGATAACTGTCGTTTCGGATCATTCGCCGTTAAGACATCAGGGCCGCTTATGCTGCGTGTCCCATTGAGATATTGCCCCGTCAGTGATGCAGGATTGGAAATTATTTCATCCGGCGTGCCCTGCGCGACGATCCTTCCACCATGCACCCCTGCTCCGGGTCCAATATCGACCACATGATCTGCAGAACGAATCGCATCTTCGTCATGCTCAACAACTATCACCGTATTGCCCAGGTCGCGTAAATAGGTCAGTGTATTGAGCAGCCGTTGATTGTCACGCTGGTGGAGCCCAATAGACGGCTCATCAAGAATATACATGACGCCCACCAGTCCGGCGCCGATCTGACTCGCCAGACGAATACGCTGCGCTTCGCCGCCAGAGAGTGTGTCAGCACTCCGATCAAGCGATAGATAATTCAAACCGACGTTGACCAGGAAATTCAGACGTTCGTGAATTTCCTTAACGATTTTATCCGCAATCGTGCCACGTTTGCCCGGCAGGTTGAGTGTTGCAAAAAAATCACGTGCATCACCGACGGACCAATGAGTAACTTCTGGTAAATTATATCGCTCAATAAAGACATGCCGGGCGGCTTCATTCAAGCGAGTGCCGTTGCAGCTTTTACATTTGTGCGTGCTTAAATAGCGTGAGAGTTCCTCGCGGACAGCATTGGATTCAGTTTCTCGGTAACGTCGTTCCATGTTGCGTAAGACGCCTTCAAAAGCATGTTTACGTATTGAAGGGCCATGGCGATCCTTTATATACTCGAACTGAATGATCTCCTTCCCACTGCCATAAAGAATGACAGTCTGCGTCTCTTCTGGCAACTCATCAAAGGGTGTGTCTATATCAAAATTATAATGATCAGCTAATGAGCTGATCAACTGAAAGTAATACGCATTGCGCCGATCCCAGCCACGCACAGCGCCTCCAGCCAGGCTCAGATGCGGGTGCGCAACAACGCGCTGTGGATCGAACGCCTGCTGTATTCCAAGACCGTCGCACGTCGGGCAGGCGCCTGCCGGGTTATTAAAAGAGAACAGCCGGGGTTCCAGCTCGCTGATGGAATAGCCGCAGGCCGGACAGGCAAATTTTGCGGAAAATACAACGTCATCTGCCTCTTCATCTTCCATGAAACTAATGCGGGCGATACCATCAGACAGGCGTAATGCCGTTTCAAAAGACTCGGCCAATCTCAGTTTAATGTCTTCACGTACTTTAAAACGATCAACCACCGCATCAATCGTATGCTTCTGCTTTGGGTTCAGTTCGGGGATTTTTTCAAGCTCAATAATTTTCCCGTCAACTCGAGCGCGGATAAAGCCCTGCGAACGTAAGTCTTCAAACATCGCCAGGTGTTCGCCTTTGCGATCCTGAACCATGGGTGCGAGGAGCATAAGTCGCGCGCCCTCTGGCATAGCGACCACATGATCGACCATTTGACTAACGGTCTGGGCTTCCAGAGTGGACCCATGCTCCGGGCATTGTGGATCACCGACACGCGCAAACAGCAGTCGCAGGTAATCATAGATTTCGGTAATGGTCCCCACCGTCGATCGAGGATTATGTGACGTGGATTTTTGCTCAATAGAAATTGCGGGAGACAAGCCTTCGACATGATCAATATCTGGCTTTTCCATCATCGATAAAAACTGCCGCGCATAAGCTGACAGTGATTCCACATAGCGGCGTTGACCCTCCGCATAAATCGTATCAAAGGCGAGTGATGATTTGCCCGAGCCGGATAGCCCGGTAATGACGATTAACTGGTCACGAGGTAAATCAATGTCTATGTTTTTCAAGTTGTGGGTTCGAGCCCCACGAAGGCGTATTGGATTCATGCTGTTTTCTGTCAATGAGCTAACCTGCTACTATACGACGTTTCGCACTAGACACCAAAATAACTGAACATTCATGGATAACAGGACTGATCCCACTTTCAGTATGAGCGCAACAGAGCGCCGTGCTGCGATCTCTCTCGCCAGTATTTATGCCCTGAGAATGTTGGGGTTATTTATGATTTTACCGGTTTTCGCGCTTTATGCCGATCAGCTGGAAGGCGCCACGCCAGCACTGGCCGGTCTTGCTATTGGAATCTATGGTATGACGCAGGCCATGTTACAAATTCCGTTTGGTCTGGCATCGGATCGAATCGGGCGCAAGCCCGTTATCATTTTTGGACTGCTGGTCTTTGCACTCGGCAGTCTGGTTGCCGCCTCGGCAGATTCGATGGTGATGGTGATCGTCGGTCGAGCGATGCAGGGCGCGGGTGCTATTGCCGCCGCAGTGATGGCGTTAGCCGCCGACCTCACCCGCGAGCAAAATCGAGTCAAAGCCATGGCGATTATCGGCATGAGTATCGGCGCTTCCTTTGCTCTCGCTATCATTATTGGACCGATCATTAATAACTGGATCGGTGTTCCAGGTATTTTTACGCTCACTGCAGTGTTGGCACTGCTGGGCATAATTGTCGTCTGGTTTGTCGTGCCCAATCCCGTGATCAGCAAGGTTCACCGAGATGCCGAAGCCATCCCGGCTCAATTTGCAGCCATCCTGCGCGATACCCAGTTGTTACGGCTGGATTTTGGCATACTGATATTGCATATGGTATTGACGGCCAGTTTCGTGGTGCTTCCGCTGGTTCTTAGAGATCAGGTGGGCTTTGATCCCGCGCATCACTGGAAGCTCTATCTACCTGTGCTGCTGATCTCCTTACCCCTCGCAATCCCCTTTATTCTCCAGGCAGAAAAACATGGCCGCATAAAACAAGTTTTTCTGGGCGCGATTATCACCATTATGCTTGCTCAAATCGGCCTGTTTCTTTTTCATGAAACGGTTATGAGTATCGCTATTTTGTTAGGGGTTTTTTATGCCGGTTTTAATTTGCTGGAAGCCATCCTGCCCTCTCTGATTGCTAAAGTGGC
>JAZGER010000140.1:0-3379 GCA_036478835.1 Gammaproteobacteria bacterium
ATGAAAACGAGGGATGTAATGACGCAATATCTAACTTTATCCAGAGCAGCAAAGCTTGTAGGGACAAAGCGAGGCGCATTACAGAAGAAAATTCGTGCGGGTGAAATGACCGCATTCGAGGGGATGCTGGAAATCAGTGAGCTGGAAAAAGCCTACCCCAATGTAGAGCTTGAAGACAGCACGATGCTGGAGAAGGTTGATCGATTTATTGAAAATGCACTGACCAAAAAGTTTCGTTCAGATGCAATATTGCCTGACTCGGAAACGCTGTTAGAGCGCATTGGTTTATTATCGCAGGAATTAGTTGCATCTAAAGCAGAAGTCAATCGTTATGCTGCCTTAATGGAAAGCATCAAACCAAAAGTGGCAGAGCTGGGTGTGTCTGATAATAAAGAAGACATGGAAACGGTGCGTGCATTTAAAAGCTGGTTTTTGCAGGCATTGGAAGGCGAGGAATCGTTCGAAGAACTACCCGATAGTTTGCTGGTTCGAGATGCATTTTTGAGGGTGATGTCGGCACATGTAAGCGTTACACCAGGCGGGCAGGAATTCTTTTCGGAGGGTTCTATTAATCTACTGGAAGCGGCTTTACGTGGAGGCGTCGCGTTACCGTACGGCTGTACAGATGCAAACTGTGGGCGTTGTAAAGTGAAACTGATTAGCGGCGGTATCCATCGGAGTCGAGAGGATTTCTGTGCGCTGCAACAGTCTGAAATTGACGCGGGGTATTTTCTCAGTTGCTGCCATTCCGCAGTGACCGATGTGGTGATTGATGCATCGATCTCACAGTCTGGCGATGATCTGACGGAACAAATGTTTGATGTTCAGGTTCAGAGTGTCCAGCGCACAGGGGCCGTTGTGGTGTTGCAGACACGTTATCGTGATGCGTCCCGCTTACAATTCCTGTCCGGGCAATATGCGCGAATCCAGTTTGAGGATGGTTCCAGTTCACTCGCGGGTATTGCCAGTTGCCCCTGTGATGACCGCAATCTTGAATTCCATCTTTCTGGCGCATCCAATAGTGGCTTCTGGCGGTATGCTAATGAAGCGCTTGAGACGGGGCAGCTATTGTCAGTTAAGGCACCCTATGGTGATTTTGTTCTGGATACGACCTCATCCCGGCCATTAATTTTCGTCGCAGTCGACGCTGGTTTTGCTGCCGTCAAGAGTTTGATAGAGCATGCGATGGCTGTGAATGCCGCCGATTCGATTCAGCTTTACTGGATAACGACCGATGGAAGCGAGCCGTACCTGAGTAACCTCTGTCGATCCTGGGAGGATGCACTGGATGAGTTTACTTACAAACCTGTCATTCTGGGTCAGTCTATCGAAATGACGCAGCACCTGGCCGATACATTGCTCATAGAGGTTATCGACCTGCCCAGTCATGATATTTATATCTGCGCGTTAGAAGATGACTGTACCAGGATGAGCAAATTATTGAAAACCCGCGCGGCTGTTCCTGACAGACGTATTATGACAGAGCCTGTGCGTGCCAACTGATTGCCGTTAGCGGTAGTCAGTTTATGTTGAACAGTGAATAGCCTCTTACCCTCGGCATTTCTTATCGATATGGACGGTGTGCTCTATCATGGTGACAGGGCGTTGCCTCATGCAGTAGTGTTTATGCGACTGCTGCAGTCAAAACCCCATATTTTCATTACGAACAATCCAATTCTCCTGCCTGAAGATATTGCAAAAAAACTTCAGACATTGGGTTTTTCTCAGCCAGAGCTATCAAAGATACTGACATCTGGAATAGCTACGGCTGACTGGTTGTTTTCTCAAAAACCGGGGTTCCGTTACTTTGCTATCGGGGCTGACGGCCTGCATCAGGCTTTACAGAAACAGGGTGTCGAAGATGCATCTACTGCCGATTTTGTTGTGATAGGTGAGGGTGCCGGGATTGATTACGCGTCTCTGACAACTGCGATTAACCTGATTATTAAAAAAAATGCGATATTGGTGTTAACTAATCCTGATACCACCGTTGATGGCATGTGTAACAACAGACATTGTATTTTACCGGGCGGCGGTGCGCTTGTAGCGCCTATACAAATAGCGACGGGTGTCGAGCCAATGGTTATCGGTAAACCGGAACCCCTTATGTTTCGGATGGCATTAGCCCGATTAAAATTGCCTGCTGAGCAGTGTTTAATGATTGGTGATCGGCCTGACACCGATATTCTGGGCGCGCAGTCACTGGGGATAAAAACGGCTCTGGTAAGAACAGGGCGCTTTAGAATAGAGCAGCGGTTGCCCGACGGTATTGCCCCTGATATAGATGTCCCAGATCTTGAAGCTTTGCAGCTAGCCTTGAACCTTTGCCCATAATGCGGCTATCGATTTTCGACAATCAGCCCGCTGTGTGCGAGGTAAATGAGAGCCAGTTCATAATCCTGATCCTTGCTTCTATTCAGTAACTCAATCAGTATTTTTTTATGGACGATAGCTGTCGCTTGATAGGCTTGCTGTTCGCTATTGTGCAATTCACCCAACGCTTTGTCGCTCAACAGGTCGAGCAGGCTTACGCCAAACGTTCGAGCGATCTTTTCAACATTGTCCAGGCCAATATTATGTTCCGCGCGTTCGATCGCGCCAATATAGCTCCGGTGCAGGCCGCTCAATTCAGAAAGTGTTTCCTGAGACCAGCCAAGGCGGGTTCGTTGAAGTTTGATATTGCGTGCCAGGAGCTTCCTTGCTGATATGCTCATGGAAAGGCATTACAGGGAAATTAGACAGAACTGTCGACCGGCTATATATAGCAAAATGCCTCATATATGCGTCAATCGGCCGCTTATTGGTATTTATTTGCGGCTTTATGGGGTAACGAGAATAGATGGCAGTTGATTCCTCGCATTGCGAGATGTCCGAAACAGATACAGATACCTTGAAAAGGTCGGCAACGTCCATGTTCAATGCGACGGCGATCTTAACGATATTATCAAGGCATATGTTGCGTTCAGCGCGCTCGATGGCGCCCACGTAAGTCCGATGTAGTCCGGCTTCTTCTGCCAGCCTTTCCTGACTCCAGCCACGCAGTAAGCGTTGCAGGCGAAGTTGCCCGGCGAAGGTCTTTCTATAGTGCTTGCTCATATAATTCCTTCCCTGGAAGTGTGTGAATGAGAGCTTTGTGCGATACCTCTTCTAACCGCCAGGGCGCCAGGAAAATAGACCTGTTTTTACGCCTGGCGGTTTTAGTCTCTGTGCTTGCGCCCAGAGTTTCCTGTGAGCTGGACAGCTCTGTGTTACACCAGAATCCAATAACATAGCAGAGTGATAATCGTAGCGCCGATAAAGTTTAATACAAGACCTTCACTGGCCATTTTTTTAGTCGTAAATAAACCGCTGGCGTAAACAATGCTATTGGGAGCGGTCG
>JAZGER010000141.1:0-3098 GCA_036478835.1 Gammaproteobacteria bacterium
AAACCTGTCATGGTGATTGGGCACCAGAAAGGTCGAAGTACGAAAGAAAAATTAAATCGAAATTTTGGTATGCCCAGACCCGAAGGTTATCGTAAGGCGAAGCGTCTGATGGAGCTTGCCGAAAAATTCTTTCTACCCATATTAACCTTTATTGATACGCCGGGCGCTTATCCTGGTATCGGTGCCGAAGAGCGCGGTCAAAGTGAGGCGATTGCAAGAAATCTTTTTATCATGGCTGACCTTAAAGTGCCGGTGATTTGCACGGTCATAGGTGAGGGTGGGTCAGGTGGTGCGCTTGCTATTGGTGTTGGCGATGTGATGATGCTACTTGAGCACAGCATCTATTCTGTTATTTCTCCTGAGGGTTGCGCAACGATACTATGGAAAAGCGCCGAAAAAGCAGAGGATGCTGCAGAAGCGCTTGGCGTTACCTCGGGGCGCTTAAAGGAGCTAGGTCTTATCGATGTCATCATCAATGAGCCATTAGGCGGCGCGCACCGCGATCCACGTATGATGGCAGGTAACATTCAGGACAGTCTGGTAACAGAGCTTGAGCGCCTGAGCAGTCTGCCTGTGGGTGATCTAGTGAGCGCTCGTTATCAACGTTTAATGGATTATGGAATGTATATTGAAAAATAATTGTTATGCGTTGCATGATTTACTTTGAGAGTAAATGTGAGTCCTTTAATATATAATCGGCTACTAGTATTATTGCTAGCCCTAATTTTTAATGCTGAGCGAGGAGATGGAAATGTCCCAGTCAATTTCAATAACGGAAAATGAAATAACCACGACGCCACTAAAATATCTTGATCAGGCCATGAATAAATTACGTGACCTGGGTCTGGTTTCTGAAAAAACGGACGATGCTCCGATTGTTGCATTGATTGATAAAATTTCAGACCTTGATGAAGGTAAAGCGATTGCCATAGCGCGCACACTCAATCAGGCATCGTTATTCAATGAAGTGGTGCGTGAACAAATTGAGGCGATGCGCATTGGTGAGCGCTACAAGGATATTTCGAAGTCCTTCGATAGCATTCGAAATGATGCGAAAAACATGGTGGATCAGCTGGATGATGGCAAGGTAGATGTTGTTGAGCGCGTCCAGAACGTCTGGATGAAATTTTCTCGGGGTGATATTCCCGCGCGTTTTCAGGAAATTAAGGAGACCTATCTCGAAGTTGCAAATGATTCACGCGACCAGATCGAACGAGAGCAGCTGGTTCTGGATGCTTACCGGGATTTTCGCGGGGCATTAAAAGAGTCAGAAGTGCTTGCGCTGGATATTCTCAAAAAAGCCCAGTGGGAATTAGAGCAGGCTAAAAACAACCTTTCGCAGGCGACTGAGGTGCTCGATGGAAGCAAGGAAGAAGAACGCGAAACCATTGCTCGCCTGGAGTTGTTGCGTGACGAACGTCTTCGTGAGCTGCAGTTTTCTGATGGGCGCTATCAAATAGCGAAAGATCTGGCAGATAACCTGACGCTAAGTTATAGCACGACAGAAACGGTTATGGCCCGGTTACTTCAAACGACACAGGCCAAGCAACGCGTTTATTCACAAGCCGTGACGTTCTTTGGGACAAACGAAACCGTATTAACTGCATTGAGTGCGTCGTTTACCGGGTTGTGGGGCTTGCATGAAAGCACCCAGGCACTGAAGGAAATGAAAGAAGGTGTCAGTAGAAGTCTTGAAGTCCTGGCTGAAGTGGGTGGCAAAGTACAGGAAGAAGCTATCAGGGAAGGTTATGGGCCGACCATTCGTGCAGATGCGGTAAAAAAACTGGTTCAATCGGTGATCGATTTCCAGGAAAAAAGTGTCACATTGATTGAAGAAATGCGTGAAGCATCGACACGCAATGCGGACGAAGTGAGAGAAGCGGTTGAAAGTGGTAAGCGACGTTTGGCAGAATTGGCTCGCAGTGGGAATGTGCTTAATCTTTAATGAGTGAAAGCGATTAAAAAGTGATGAATCAAGCGAACGCAATGAATGACATCAAACTGAATGACGTCATGTTAACGATGGATATCGCCGACACTATGCGGCATAGCCGCCTGTTGGTCGAGCGAGAGCTAAACGCGGATATGCGTGATCAGGAAATGATCGATAAGGTTCGGTCTATTTATGAATCGCAAGGCATTGAAGTTACTGATGAGATCATCGAAGAGGCAGTGGCTGCGATTCGTGATAAACGGTTTGCCTATCGACAGGCGCCTTCCGGTCTTCGAACCCGCTTATGGCATATCTATGTGAAACGAGGCCGCTGGATTAAGAAGGTCGGTGTCTGGTTTGCGGCTGTACTGGCTGCCTGGGGTATACATTATGGCGTCGTTACGATTCCTCAAACTAAAGAACTGAACTATCAGATAACGCAGATAAACCAGGGTATCGTTGATGCCAAATCAGGTGTGTCAGTACAGTCTGAGCGTCTGGCTCGCATCAGGGCCTTGTTAAAGGGTGAGAAGCGCCAGTATCCGGTAACATTGCAGGACACGGCAGATGGCATACGCCGGGATGTTGTATCGGATCTGCAAAAGGCCGAAGGTTTGTTGGCCTCAGCAGCTGAGTTTTCTCAGAAAGCGGATCTGAAGCCAGGCAATTTCGTTGAGAAGAAAAAACCGGCATCTGATCGTTTGCAGCAGCAGCAATCATTACTTGAAAAAGCCAATAACAAAATCACGGTGGCTGAAGAGCAGATATTGTTACTGCAGAGGCTGGATCAAGTCCCTCAGGAGCTAAAACAGCTGCGTGAGCACATAAAGAGTGTTTCCGCTGTGCCCGCAGCCACTGCCTTGTCTGATGACTATTATGATGAGGGCTTTGCCGCGTTACGCAGCAGGGATGGCCAGAAAATACAAAAAGCCATTGGTAAGATGAAAGCGCTCCTTGCGACGATTCAAAGTGAATACAGCTTGCGTGTTGTTTCGCAACCTGGCCAGCCAAGTGGTGTCTGGCGCTCACCGGATGCGAATAGTAATGCGCGGAATTATTATTTAATTGTGGAAGCAATTACCCCTGAGGGAGAGCGCTTGAGTGTCCCCGTCGTATCTGAAGAGGATGGGAAAACACGAAATGCAGCTATGTGGGGCGTTCGTGT
>JAZGER010000142.1:0-2869 GCA_036478835.1 Gammaproteobacteria bacterium
TCGCGTTCCAGATATTTTTTATCTCTATCCGGAAAGTCAGGTAATGCCTGAAATTTATCCTGCAATTCAGAGAATAATTTTTCATTGTTTTCACTTTGTCGCGCCAGCATATTCATTTCTTTAAGGATATTTTTTGCTTCGGTAACATGGGCAATACTTTTTGCATATTCCTGCTGTTGAATTTCCCGACTGGCGTTGTAAACCTTACGACAAGTTTCATTAAATGTTTCCCATAGCACCTGATCTTCGTTACGGCGCATAATCCCCACCTGTTTCCAGGCAAGCTGATAACGCTTGACCTGGTTCAGAGCGTGCTGATTAACTTCACCATCAGCAAGTGCAGTGACCTTATCAATTAGCCCCTGTTTTTCCGCTGCATTAGCGACATATTCAACAGCCAGTTTCTCATCAAACTGATGCATAAGTTCTGTAAACCTGTCATCTAACGCTTTACCCGCTTTGCGATCAACAATTCGGCTCTTGCTCCACTCCTGCTTTGCCAGTCGCTGCGTTTTCTGCACTAACTTCCAATCGGGGCTGCTCCAGTGATTACTATCAAAATAGGTCTGAAGTTGATCGCACATTTGACGACGAGTTTCCAGGTTATGCTCTCTTTGCTGACGCTTCTTATCAAAATGCTCTGCGCAGGGAATATAGGCCTTATCCGCCGCCACCTTAAAACGGGGCCAGAGATTATTTGACTCAGGGCTACTTCCCATTGACTTCCATTGTCCCTGTAATTTTTTAATCCAGTCGGCACGGTCTCCAGGATTCAGATCCATTTCCGGCACGGCCTCCATCTGCTCACACAGCCCCTCCAACTTGGGTGCTGTAGCGAAACTTTTCCAGTCGCCTATTTCGTTCAGGCGTTCCTGTACGTTGGCTAATCTCGAAACAAAGGGTTTTTTCGCGGTCTCATCCAGCGCGTTAATGCGTGTTAGTAGTCGTTGATAAATGCTATTAGCAGGCCCCCACTTTCCAGTGGATAACATAGCCTGTAAGGATCGAAATTGTTTGTTGACTGCCTGACTCGTCTTTTCAGTCGTATTTTTCTCTGTTTTTATCAACTGGCGCAAATGACCTGCCTGAATAGAAATCTGCTTAATGAACTCCGGTAACTTACTGTCATCCTGCGACTTGTATTCAGATAGAAGGCTATCGATCTTACCCAGATTTTGCTGCATTTCAGGTTCAGACAACGACTCATCGGCAGCTGATAATTTCAGCATTTGACGCGCATTATTTGCAACAATATGCAGTTTTCTCAATGCTTGCAATTGCCGATGATAGGCTTCAGATAGTTTTTTCTCAGGAGATGAAATCGCCAGAAAAGCATTCCATTGCTGCTCATAATTAGCCAGAGCAGATTCTGTTTCCTTTAACCCTGCCTCAAGATCATCGGCACTCAATGCCATAACCTGTTGAGATAGCGCAGGAAGTTTTTGTACTAGTTCATTCTGTTGCTGCTGACTACGCACAATATTTTGATGGGTAGCGACAATATCAGCTGCAATTTTTTCTGATTGCTGAAACTGTTGTTTATTCTCAGCACTTATTTCATGCGTCAGCTTTTCCCAGCGCTGATTTAAAGACAGGTAACGCCCCGTAAATTCAGCTGACCACTGACTCTTTGTCAGCGCATCCATCGATGCAAGTATCCGTGCAACGGACTCATCATGTGCTTTGGATTCTTGCCTGCCGGTCTTATAAGCTAATAGATGTTCGTGCAAAAAACGTGCGGCCACTTTGTCCTTGTTTTTAACCAGGCAATACGCTGTTTCTATGGACTCAGGACTCTTCAGCTTTTTAACTGCCGCCAGCCTGACATCATGATATTTTGAATCTGAAATTACCGAAATCAGCTCATCATCAGCCTCAATCTTCGAAAGCAATGTTTCACGCACTTGTTTATTTTCAGACGTCGCAGCCATTGCGAGTCGACTGTTAGCATCACTAATGCTATCGAGGGCTGTTTGTGTAGCGGCCTCATCTTGCGAGGCCTGATCAGCCGTCAGAGACTGAACACGATTCTTCGCTACTCTTTTTACAGCATCAGGAATATCTGATGCCAACAATGTCGAGAGCCATGCAACATCCGTAATTGCATTGATAGCAGCGACGCAAACCTCCTCGGAAACATCTGTCCGGGCCAATTTTTTCAAAATCCTGTTATCTTCAGAATTTGAAAAATCAAGCCCTGCAACGGCATTGACCCGAGTAGCTGCTTTGCTACTTTTCCACCTCGGTTTAAAAAAACGGCTAAACATATTATTGTCGAAATCCTGTTTGTTCGGTTATTCTATGATCGTTAATTAACGATTACTCGAAGGCTGCTTGCTCAGCTTCCAGCGCTGCCAGGCTGATATGCTTACCCAGCTCATCGTCAAAGCCTCCCCAGCCTTTAAACGCAACCACTTTCCCAGCAATAATTGCTTTCATCTCAAAAGGATCCATCCCCTCATCCATTAAGCGCTCTGCTTCTGAATAAACGGTATTAATATACGTGTGAAATTGTTCTAGCACCGTCTTATCGCCCGTCTCACCATGACCTGGCACCACAATATCAACGGGGTAGGACATCGCAGCGGCGACTACATCGCGATTGCCTCGGAAAGAACCATCATTCATGCGTGCGATACGGCCATTGGTTACATTATCGCCAGTAAATAAAACTTTCTCTTCAACAGCCACAAACATCGCATCAGTTTTTGTGTGTGCCCAGTCATTCAGGTGCGCGCGAATGGTCATGTTATCAACAATTATTTCCTGACCATCTTTCAGTGCCAGCGCAGGAATCACTGCCAGGGTTCCCGCTGTCGCGCCTTCCGTCATCGTCTCCATCAGGCTGACCCAGCTTTCTGCTTCACCT
>JAZGER010000143.1:0-2041 GCA_036478835.1 Gammaproteobacteria bacterium
GGATTAGCGGAATGCCCAGTACATGAGCAACCCGGCTGCCTACATAGCCTGCATCAGCATAATGGCTGTGCAAAATGTCAGGCAAGCGCACTTGACCACGCAAATACTCAATGACATTGTCTGCAAAGGTGTCCAGATATTCCCAAAGCATTTCCTTCGCAATATAGCCTGCCGGCCCTGCCTCAACACGAATAATCGAGGCGTTCGAGTCAAGTGTTTCTCGTGGGCGCGCATAGGCGGCGTCAATTGACCCATCATCGATAAGGCGGGTAATCAGATCAACCCGAGACGCATCATTTTGCTGAGCAAGTGCTCGCGCCAGCTCCACGACATATTTGGTCTGCCCACCGGTATCTGCATCACGGCCCAACTCAAGATCGTGACCACGAATCAACCCATGCACGCTGAGTAAACATATATAATTGCTCGGGTTTTTATCCTTCTTTGCCATATATCCCTTAAGAAGTCCCTGATGAATTCCGGACAAGGCAACCCGCCCAGAACGGTCAAATTCATGATTCCTGGTATTACCCCCAGAAAATATTTTTATTCAGGGTAATAATCGGCAGGTAACTAAATGACTTAACAAGGAAAACAGACGCGAAGAAAACACTCTACCCACTGAGATTGACTCGGTGGGCTGCTAAATGAAAGGATAGAAAGGCTATCGAAACTGGTTGATTAGACTCTTTGTAGCGTTTACGACGACCAACACCACCCCACCAAAGAAGATTCCTGCCACTGCATTCATTAACGTGGGTGTAATAGCGGCAGCAAATTTTCCAACGTCTGGAATCGCCTGGGCATATTCAGTCGCATGATGCATCGCATCATGGGTAAAGGGAAGACCGTGTAAAATAATTCCCCCACCAACCAGAAACATAGCGGCAGTCCCAACGATGGAAAGTGTTTTCATCAGGTAGGGAGCGACTTTCAAAATCGCCTTGCCAATAGTGCGCTTCAACCCGCCCATTAAGTTTTTAGCCTCTGTTTTCAACAGGTAAAGGCCCGCATCATCAAGCTTTACAATAGCCGCAACAATACCGTAAACGATAGTCGTAATTAACAGGGCCATGATGGAGACAACCAGAACCTGTGTGGGAAATGGAGCATCTTTAACAACGCCTAGAGAAATCACGATAATCTCGGCAGAGAGAATAAAGTCAGTGCGGATAGCCCCCTTGATCTTATCTTTTTCGAACTCCACCAGATCAACAGTGGGATCAGAAATTGCTTCCAGCGTTTTCGTATGCTGCGCCGCGTCCTCTTCTTTGCTATGCAGCAAGGTGTGCGCAATTTTTTCGAAACCTTCATAACAAAGAAACGCACCACCGACCATCAACATAGGTGTGATTAGCCAGGGGGCTACCGCACTAATTAACAACGCTGCAGGCACCAGGATAAATTTATTTTTAAACGACCCCTTCGCCACAGCCCAAACAACCGGCAATTCTCTGTCAGCATTAACACCACTCACCTGCTCGGCATTCAGCGCAAGATCATCGCCTAAAACACCCGCAGTTTTTTTTGCTGCCACTTTTGCTAAAATCGACACATCGTCTAATAACGTTGCAATATCATCGATTAAAACTAACAAACTTGAACCTGCCATCATAACTCCTGAATTTTTATTTGCTTACTCAAGCGAACAAGCATACGGTGCCTTTACATCGAGACATTTACAACCGCCAGGGCACCAGGGAAACAGACCTGCTTTCACACTGCGCACGAATAAAACCTTATGTTTTTCCTGCCGATCCTGGGTCAGGCGCTTGTGTTTGCATCGTGTAACGATCTTATAGAGACTCTCATTCTGATTTTCGCAAACTGGCTTGCCAGTCTTTAACATCCTTCTGCTGCTTTATCTTTACAACCCTTCCCACTTCATTTTCATACCATCCACTACCATGCCGGTGCGGCTCGGCCTCGTAACCCCAGACGCCACCATCAGCATCTTGCGCAATCCAGTTTACCCACACGGGCACAATATCAACATGCGCTAAATTGTTCATCGTCGCCAGAAGGCCGGGGTTAATAAAAC
>JAZGER010000144.1:0-3712 GCA_036478835.1 Gammaproteobacteria bacterium
CCAGGCTCTGTGGTGCAACCGGATTTTCGCCTATTACGATAAAGACAGGGTTGGTGAAGAGGTAACTGTAATTATCAAACTGACTGACTTCGAAGACGACGAAACTGTTTTCAAGCCCGGAATGCGCGTCGACATTAAATAACAGGAAGAATTTCTCACCCACGCCGACCTCAAAATTCTGAACAATTTGCTCGGATGAAAGCGCCCGGTTATGGATAGCCACCATACGAATCGTCCCCTGCCACTGGCGATCGTTGGAAACTTCATTTCCCAGAACAAATGCAAAACTATTATCCCAGTCGTTCAGGTTGCTCGGAGTCACCGTATCAGGGTCACCATTCAGCTCGCCATTGACATAAATACGCCGGCCATTCACTGAATCGTAGGTGATAACCACATGCTGTAATGTCGCCTGTAAAACCTCATCATCATCCACAGTTGAGGCTGACGGTTCTCCGTTAGCATCAGAGTTACCGTTACGATTCAAAAAAACATAGTTATACAGTGTTTGTCCCAACATGAAATTACGCGTAGTTGTACTGCCTGAATAACTGACAATACGCGCATCTTCCTGCGTGACATTGGCAGGTGCTACCCAGGCTTCAATTGAATATTCACCTGTTGATCGAATCAGATCAGTGAGCTTTTTACTGGTCGTGGTCGAGCCTTGCGCCTTACCCGATGTGATCTGGATACCCCAGCCACCGACCCATGAAATATCGCCGCTCAAACTCAGATCAAGTGAAGGCGGCACACCACTGCTATCAATCACTGTTGCACCCGATCCAGATTTGAACTCATAGAGTGCAATCACATTGTCTTCATAGCGACTGCCACCGGATGCCACAATGCCTTCTGATAATCCCATGCCCTTACTGAATAACAGTTGAGGATCTACCGCGTCTGGCGTAATACTATTTGAAAAAATCGTAATAGCAGATAACAATTCGGCAGAATCTGTCGCGCAGTTATCCCAGCAATTATGAAATTCATCACGCAAACGGACAACCATTCTTGAATCTGATGGAAGATTCAGATTCATCACCGACTTAGCCGCCTCATAGGCTTCATCAATAACATCTGATGCAAAAAATGGCGACTGCGGCGTCTCTGATGAATCAATATGGCAATCCTGACAATGCTGCGTGAGTAGCGAGTGTAAGCCGCTAAACCCTGACGAACCGGCTGGAAAATTTTTGCTCTCTCCAGGGTCGCGCAAAGTCGCCGGCACTTTCAAGTCAATTGTTTTTGTCGTACCTGAGCTGCCATTCGCCCAGGCCTCAACATAGGCCGCAACAGCGACGCCACAGGCAGCATTGCTAGACAACCAGCAGTTATGTCCTGCAGCAACTTTCGTTACCAGCAATGATTGATCTGGCTCAACCAGATTAACGACAGAATTTGCCGCCGTATACGCAGCGTTCACATCATCCTGCCTGACAAACATGGGTGCCTGATCACCTTCGACATGGCACGACCCACAACGATCCAGATTTTTCAAACCATTCCAGACACTGCTTTGAAATAGCAACACATCCTGCGTTGCCGCTGATGGTCCAGTGTAAGTCGACTGTTCCGACAGCGTTAAATCTGGATTCTGAGTATTACTTGCGCCACCACCACAAGCAGTTAGAAAAATAACAATAGACGCCAGAAGGAATGATGAAATAGATTGTTTATTGGTCGTCATCATTATTCCCCTTTACACGCCACAGCAGATTTAGCAAAAACGGCTTTTAAATTGCCATCGACTTTAAATGATGCAAGCATCCCGACAATATCACTGCTATCGCGTTGCTCCGGCTCACGAAGACACACCGCTTTAAACACTTTTTTCACCTGACATTGCGCAAAGGCTTCACTACCTGCAAGCTCCAGACCCAGCGACTTCGCCCCATCGCCGCCACCTGATCCAGTTCCCCAGCCAAGTGAACTATTTGGCCCTTTACGCCAGTAGTTATTCCAATGGTTATTCTGTGTCACATAACCCTGCTTGAAATTATTTTCATTGATTGTATATTTTTCCTGGACGACTCCGGGCGAAAAAACAATCTGTCCGCTATCCACATCATCAACATAGTCAAAATCATAATAGGCAAACGCCTGTGCCATCGGGTCCATTCCACTATGGCAGGCAACACAGTTGTTCATAAACAGTCGGCTGTCACCGCCTGGACTGCGTGATACATCCTGACGAATTCGATCCGGTGATCGACTATTATCCTTTAGCTGCTCGAGGTCGGTGCATAAATGGTTCATTAAAGTGAACCGAAACATGGCTCGGTTCGTCCCATCCACAAAGAAGGCTTTTGCCGCTGCACGTGTGGTCATCACTCCGGCAGTTGCTTCTGGCGACAAGCCAGTGAGATCTGATTGAGTCGTCGCCACCAGATTTTCCTTGAGGTCGATTCCATCTTGTTCAAGCGCTTCGTAATGTGCGTTATCCGTCATGGAATAACCGGGGACAGAAAGTGACGTGTCACCAACATACAACAGATCCGCGGATAACACTTGAGTAAATGGCACATCATCTCGCACCATACCGATGATGGTCGCAACATAATCATTCAACGGCTCAAACGCTGACTGGTCGCGGTTCGTCCAGGGCATGGCAAAATTTTTCAGCGTAACATTATAAAAGCTGGGATTTTCAATTGCCCGATAAGCAGCAGCGTCAGGATCACCATTCACAATGTCCTGCTCCATCAGATCGAGCAATGTTCCACTGCTGCTACCCTCAAGGGCAGCGGTTGGTGGCACACCCGCTAAACGATCATGCATTCGTTTTGCCTGCCGTCGCTCAAGATCGCCTGCAATCGTTGATGCCGCAAAGAATAAAACACAACATGACACCAGCGCACGGCTAGCAATTGAGTGTCTAAATCGCATATTTGAATCACCCTTCATATAAACTACCTGTTCAATACAGTCATCACTACCTGCAATAAACGAACCAAAATTTATCATTCTTCTGTGAGACAGAGTAGATTGAGAGAGGAAGTGATTCCGTGACCCCTTCGACAAAATTTCGTTGCAGTCACTTAACTTTCAGCGTCTTTCGGCAGAACGAGTAAAATCAATGGCCTCTATATCCTGCTGCCAATTATTTGGCGGAATGCTTTTCTGTGATTGCGTTCTCGGACGAATAGCTGAACAGGCACTAAACTTCTAAATGAAACCGGAATCTGTGTGAATTCGTCATTTCTGTCGCTTTTCCGCTACGGTTTCATGCGATTGTGCAAGCAAAAAGAGGAAAGGAAGCCTCGACCTTATAAATTCAATCTGCAAAAAATCAGGAACAGGTCTTGCATAATTATGGCGACTGGAAAACAACTTTCGATATTTCTTACAGGACACAGCCAGCACATGCGCTTTAGTCATTTTTACAAATCTACGGGAATCGCAGTACCCATGCTTGGATTGGCGTTACTTTTTCAAGGCTGCGGCGGAGGCACGGGTGGAAACGCTGCATCAACAGGTCCCGTCGGTATCGTGCAGGATTATGGGGTGGCCTATGTCAGACGCCCGGTACCAGAAACAGACACACTTGATGCCCGCCGCGTGACTGATTTTTCGCCCGGCGCTAATCTGATATTCCGCGACCTGGCATCTCCCAGCGCCAAAGAACATAACATCACAACCGCTCTACTGGGAACGATGGGCGATGTTAAAGATGTCGAACCTTCCTACGATGGCAGCACGTTAATTTTTG
>JAZGER010000145.1:0-6487 GCA_036478835.1 Gammaproteobacteria bacterium
ACCCACTCAACCTGCACTGCATTCAGGTCGCCAGTCACCATATCTTTTTGCATATTAAGGTCAGGAGCAGACTGGTATCGATTTGTTGCGCCTGGCGTTGTAAAGCCGAATTCCTGTTTCATCTGGCGTTTATTGGGAAGTATCGTCGCTTTATCAATAAAAGGAACCTTGAAATGAAGACCGGACTGCGTTTCCGTTTTATATTCACCGAAACGTTGAATCAGGGCGATGGAATCACTAGGAACAGTGTATATAGCCTTAAAGATGGTAAAGGCACCCAGGATCAATAATAAGGGTGTGGCCATGGAGGCATTTTCAGCATTCTTTTTTGAACCGCTAAATATGTCAGTAATAGATTTTACAGATTTTTTCTTCATCGCATATTCACTCTTAAAAAAAGCATTTTTTCATTCGAGCACTTATTTAAAGTACGCATGTATAATTTAAGCCTAATATCTCAGCTCAATATATTGAATTGTATTAGATTAATCAAGTGAAATTCTGTTTGCTATACAGGTAATAATTCTCGTCTAGTGTCACGTAGTTGAAAATATTTAACTGAGTGAATGATAAAAATACACAAAAATACTAATTATGCATATTAGCAATTACTTCGCAGAAAATATGGCGTATGCTCAGACATATATTTACGATGAATAGTAGGCTGCACCTTATGAAAAAACGCATATTACTCACCCTGCTAGGCCTTGTGATGACCATTGCCGTACTTGCTGCAATAAAAACATTACAGATTAGGGCTCTCATTGCGCAGGGTGAAAGCTTCATCCCGCCGCCTGTGACAGTGACCACCAGCATTGCACATAAGGAACAATGGGAGTCAATCATCACTGGAGTTGGAACACTGGAAGCAGTCGCTGGCACCACGTTAACGGCAGAATTATCTGGCAAGGTTATTCGGATTAATTTTGAATCAGGAACAGCCGTTAAAAAAGGTGATGTGCTGGTGCAGCAGGATATATCCACAGAGCGCGCTCAAATGAATGAATCAACAGCGTCGCAAACACTAGCAAAGTTGAATCTTCAAAGGCTCAAAAAACTGCTTAAATCCAAAGCTGTCTCCTTATCTGAATACGATACAGCCGATGCACAGTATAAAGAGTCGATTGCCCGCTCCGAAAATATTCGTTCACTGATGAACAAAAAAACAATCCGCGCACCGTTTGACGGAAAACTCGGCATACGCCAGATTAATTTGGGCGAGGAGCTGGATAAAGGCGAAGCGATTGTGTCCTTGCAATCACTTGAGTTTGTGTTTGCTAATTTCTTTCTGCCCCAGAAGCAACTGGCCAGAGTCAAACCAGGATACCCCGTGCGAATTTCTTCAGACATTCTTCCCGGACAGGTTATCGAAGGTAAGATCACTGCGATTAATCCTGAGGCCAATGCAAAAACACGGAATATACAGCTGCAGGCCAGCATAAAGAACACGGCCAATCTGGATCTCCTCCCCGGGATGTTTGTGACTGTCAATGTGGTTTTGCCTGATGCCGATGACGTGTTAATAATACCAGCAACATCGCTATTGTTTGCGCCTTACGGAGACTCTGTTTTCATCGTTGAAAAAAAGGAAGACTCTGAGAGCTTAACCGCTCGGCAACAATTTGTACGTATTGGAAAGATGCGCGGTGATTTTGTCTCTATTGTAGATGGCCTTAATGTCGATGAAACTATCGTTAGCACTGGCGCATTCAAATTGCGAAATGGGCAATCTGTTGTCGTTGATAATACACTGGCACCTCAGTTTGAACTGATGCCAGTCCCTGCTGATAATTAATGCTGATTCTTTTACCATGAAATTCACTGACCTCTTTATTCACCGCCCTGTTCTCGCCACGGTGATAAGCCTGCTTATTATCGTTGCCGGAATACAGGCTATTTTTTCGTTAAATGTACGCCAGTACCCCCGCAGTGATAATTCCGTTGTGACTGTCACTACGATTTATCAGGGGGCGAGCCCGGAGCTGGTTCGTGGCTATATTACAACGCCATTGGAGCAGGCAATTGCAGCTGCCGACGGTATCGACTACGTCGAATCATTAAGCGCTCAGGGCGTGTCTACCATTAATATTCGTCTGAATATTAATTACTCGCCAACAAAAGCCCTGGCCGAAATAAGCGCCAAGGTGGATCAGGTGCGCAACGATCTGCCTCCAGAGGCCGAAGTCCCCTTTATCAATATCGAATCAGCAGATAGCCAGTTTGCGACTGCCTATCTCAGCTTTACCTCTGATATTTTGAAACAAAATGAAATCACCGATTATCTGGTTCGTGTCGTACAGCCACGACTGTCTGCTCTGAAAGGTGTCCAACGCGCTGACATTCTGGGTGCACGAACCTTTGCTATGCGTGTCTGGCTCAAACCTGAACGTATGGCAGCGCTCAATATTACACCGGTACAGGTACGCCAGGCCCTGGCTTCAAATAATTTTTTATCCGCTATTGGCCAAACCAAAGGGGCACTCATCCAGGCTAATTTGGTGGCGAATACCGACCTGCATTCTGTCGAAGAATTCAATCGTCTGGTTATCCGCAAGGAGGCCGGCGCCATCATCCGGCTAGAAGATATTGCCGATATTGTGCTGGGCGCAGAAGACTATACGACTGAAGTACGATTTTCAGGACAAACAGCGGTATTCATGGGAATCTGGCCATTACCCAACGCGAATTCACTCGATGTCATCAAGCTCGCCCGGACCGAAATGGAGAAAATAATCTCTGCTCTTCCGACCGGACTGGAGGCACGAATTGCCTATGATGCAACGGAATATATTGACGCCTCAATTCAGGATGTCCTAAAGACTCTCAGCGAAACGCTCCTGATTGTTGTGATTATTATCTTCCTTTTCCTGGGGTCAATCCGTTCTGTTTTGATCCCAATTGTGGCGATACCCCTGTCGCTGATCGGCGCCCTTTTCCTTATGCAGGTCTTCGGATTCACTGTTAACCTGCTCACACTACTTGCCATTGTTTTGTCTGTTGGACTGGTTGTTGATGATGCCATTGTTATTGTCGAAAATGTCGAGCGTCATTTGAGTCAGGGGAAATCTCCATTTGATGCTGCGATTCTTGGGGCAAGAGAGTTAATAGGTCCTATTATTTCGATGACCTTGACATTGGTCGCGGTGTATATTCCAATTGGCATGCAAGGCGGTTTAACGGGCTCCCTGTTCCGTGAGTTTGCTTTTACACTCGCGGGGGCCGTTACTATTTCAGGCGTTGTGGCTCTTACGCTTTCTCCCGTGATGGCTGCGAAACTCCTGAAACCTGGTCAGGAAGAACAGGGTTTTTCTAAAACTGTTGCAGATATATTTAACCGCTTACGGAATAACTATGGGCGTATCCTGACAGCAACATTACATACACGCCCTGCCGTTTATCTCGTCTGGATCGTGATCAGCCTATTGACAATTCCGATGTATATCATGTCGGCTAAAGAACTTGCTCCGAGTGAAGACCAGGGTGTCATTTTCGGCATTATTGACGCGCCGGCAAATGCGACATTGGAACAAACAAGCCATTTCACCAAGGCGGCTAATGATGCATTTCTGAGTATTCCAGAAACCGATTTCACCTTCCAGTTGACCAGCCCAACGTCGGGGTTTGGTGGTATGGTGGCCGAACCCTGGGAGAAACGCGAGCGTAGTGTTTTTGAAATTTTACCTGAAGTTCAGGAAATGATGCAGCAGTTACCTGGCATATCGATTCTTCCTGTCACACCTCCATCACTACCGGGTGGCGGTACGTTCCCGGTCGAGTTTGTACTTGCCTCTACTGCGAAACACGAGAGCATTCTTAAATTTGCTCAACAGATCCAGCAAAAAGCAGCGCAGAGTGGCATGTTTGCATTTCCTCCACAGATTGATGTAAAAATTGATCAGCCACAATCTAAAATTATTATTGATCGTGACAAGGTCGCTGATCTTGGGTTGAGCCTTGAGCAGGTAGGTGCTGATATGGCGGCTATGTTAGGCGGAAATTACGTTAACCGGTTTAATCTGGATGGACGCAGCTACAAGGTAATCCCGCAAATCAAACGTGTGAACCGACTGACGCCTGATCAATTGCAGGAAATATACATTACCGGGCCTGAGGGCTCATTAGTGAAGCTAAGTACCGTTGCCACCATAGAACACACCACGGTCGCACGATCTCTCAATCGTTTTCAACAATTTAATTCAGTTAAAATCAGTGGCGTTGCTATACGTCCATTAAATGAAGCCCTTACCTTTCTTGAAGATGAAGCGGCAAAAATATTACCCGATGGTTACAGACTTGATTACACGGGTGAGTCACGACAGTTGCGTACGGAAGGAAATAAATTCTTACCCGCATTCAGTCTTGCCATCCTGCTCATTTTTTTAGTATTGGCGGCACAGTTTAATAGCTTCAGAGATCCTTTCGTCATCCTGGCAGGCTCGGTACCTCTTGCGGTTTTTGGCGCACTCATCTTTACCTTTTTAAAAATGCCAGATCCAAATACGCCTTTCTGGACGAGTGGATGGACGACAACACTCAATATATATTCTCAGGTTGGCCTGGTGACTCTCGTGGGTTTGGTATCAAAAAATGGCATTTTGATTGTCGAGTTTGCCAACAAATTACAGGAGAGTGGTTTATCAAAACTGAAGGCGGCACACGAGGCCGCCATGACGCGTTTAAGGCCTGTGTTAATGACTACTCTTGCAACAGTCGCCGGCCACTTCCCTTTGACTTTGGTAGATGGCCCTGGTGCAGCAGCACGTAATTCCATTGGTCTTGTGCTGGTTGGGGGAATGGCGATAGGGACACTTTTCACCTTGTTTATCATCCCTTCTATTTATGTATTACTAGCAAAAGATCGGAATCAGGGCGCAGTTACTGACACAGGAAAATTTCAGGGTAATCTATAATTTATTTAGATAGTTTGTCTAACTATTTGATATTATTAAAAATAATAATATTAATTCTATCTGTTGGGTACTGGGTTTTGCTAAACTTCTACTCTCAGCTGCCGTTAGCTTCGCTGAAGGAACAGTAATACATGGAATGTAGCGCTTTCTATTATAAGGTGAATACATGCATGTAAATTCTGCCAGTCACACCGTCTATTATGGTCAGCAAACTGACAGAGCTGCTACTTTCCCAACGCAGCAACTCATCGAAAGACCCATAGAAAAAACTGGAACGGCTCAGGCAGAATCTGACCGAAACTCGAATACACCCGCAAATAATCAGCAACAGGCCAAATCAGTCAATTCAACATCTATAGCGTTGACTGAGGATGAACAAAAACAAGTTGAAGAACTTAAACTGCGTGATCGGGAAGTCCGCACACACGAAGCTGCGCACAAAAGTGCAGCTGGTAGCCTTGCCAAAGGTGGCGCACAATTCTCATACCAGACAGGTCCAGATGGTCATCGTTACGCTGTCGGTGGCGAAGTAAATATTGACACGTCAAAAGAACAGGACCCAGCCGCCACCATTCGAAAAGCTCAACAGATTCGTCGAGCAGCCAACGCACCGGCAGAACCATCTAGCCAGGATCGGGCGGTTGCTGCACAGGCGGCTAAAATGGAAGCGGAGGCTCGTCAGGAACTGAATGAAAACAACGCAGAGGCAGAGGGCACCAACAAAGCTTTTTCCCAGATAATAAATAATATGCAAAGGCCCGAAAGGACGCCGGGTAAGCTGTTGAATGTGAGCACTTAGCAAGGCGTGGTTTTTTACCCTCTAATAATATAGCATTCTCAGGCGCTCAAAGCGTTGATAAAATATTCCTTTTTAAAGACAGCAAAGATTTTGCTAGAATAGCGTAAATTATTTTACAGAGCCGCACTTCTGTCAGGAATAAAATGAGACAGCTATTAATTGATAAATTAAATAAGAAAACAGCCACTATTGGCATTGTTGGCCTGGGTTATGTCGGCATGCCGTTAGCCATACGTTATGCAGATGCTGGCTACCAGGTTCTGGGCCTTGATATTGACCCGGAAAAAATAACTAAAATTTCTTCGAGTAAAACCTATATCAAGCATATTCCCGATCAGCGAATCAAAGCGGCCGTTAGCAATGGCTTTGAAGCAACAGTAGATTTCTCTCGCGCTACCGAAGCTGATGCGCTCATTCTCTGTGTGCCTACGCCTCTGGGTTTGCACCGCGAACCTGATCTGAGCTTTATTGTGGATACTATGGAAAGTTTATTGCCCTATCTGAAGAGTGGGCAGGTCATTTCACTGGAAAGCACAACCTATCCAGGCACCACTGATGAGGAATTAAAACCTCGCATTGAAAGCACCGGATTAACGATTGGCGAAGACGCGTTTCTAGTGTATTCCCCGGAAAGGGAAGACCCTGGTAATCAGGATTTTACGACCCAAACGACACCCAAAGTCTGTGGCGGTTGTACGCAGGCATGCCTGGAAGTCGGTATCGCGTTATATAGTCATGTTATAGATAAAGTCGTCCCGGTGAGTTCCACTCGAACAGC
>JAZGER010000146.1:0-4182 GCA_036478835.1 Gammaproteobacteria bacterium
AGAACAACAGAAAACCAGGGCAATAAAGGCACATAATCTTCCGTCGCAGGCTTGTATGTCATTAATCCAGCCAGGTGACGCCATCGACCAGAATCAAACCACGGAAAGGCTAGCTGACCTGAAATTAGCACGATAATTGCGAACACAAATGTTAGCCAATAGAAGCGTACAAACAGCAACCCGAGAACACTGGCAACTGCAATGAAATGAAGCACGCCGAAATACACATAACGCTCACCAAAGAGTAGCCAGGTTGTCAGGCTAATAACGAATGCATTAGCCAGGATTAGCAGAAATCGTCGACTAATAGCCGTCCAGATTAATTTCTCCTGGTTTGCCAGCCATAAACTGATACCAGTAACAAATAAGAACAGGCCAAGAATCCCTGTACGGAAATTCAACCAGAATCTGTCGTTGTAGAAGTCAAAGCTGGCAAGCTTATAATATGTCAGGTCGTAGCAAAAATGAAAAGCCACCATTAAAACAATGGCAAGCCCTCGTAACGCATCTACCCATTGAAGACGCAAATGGCTAGTCAAAATAAAACCCTGTAACTAAGACCTTCGCACAATACATTTTATAACCACCAGGTCACCAGGATCGCCAGAAAAACAGACTTGTTTTCCCACTTCATGCGCAATAATCTCTTATGCCTTCCTGTCGATCCTGGTGCCTTCGCGGCTCCAGCCTCAATTTTTTTCATCGCACAAAGGTCTCAACTGAATCATATAAAACAACAATACCATAGTTAGTTGCTGGCAGTTGATGTTCCAAATTTTGCTTTGCACTTCACACCACCTGGTAATTTGTAATCACCATTAGGCAGCTCTAACCTTACAACAAATGTACCACTTGCTGCATCTATTACCCGGTCAATACGTGTCACTTTCGCCATAAGTGATCGTCCAATTGGAGATTCAGCTATCACTGCGATCGACTCCCCCATTTTCACGCTTCCAAAGCGGCTGGCTGGCAATATTGTTTCAATACGTAGGGGGTCCAGTTGTGCAAGCCGTAGAATCGGGTCTTCGCGCACAAATTCACCGGGGGACATTTGCCTGTCCATAACAACACCATTCACAGGACTTTCCACTGTCCGCTGATTTAATTCGGCTTCAGCACGCTTAAGGTCAAGTATAGCTAACTCAATGGTTTCCTGAGATTGCTTTAACTCAAGTTTTGCCAGTGTTACATTGGTATCTGCCTCATCTTTCTCGTGAGATGAGACCGCCTGTTTTGCAAATAATTCTTTTAGTCGATTCGCCTGACGTTTTCTAAATGAATATTGTGTTTCTTTGGCCTTCAGCTCACCTTGTGAAGCCGCTCGGGCACGCGCAGTTTCAACAACGGCTTTCTCAACAGACGATTCCAGGGCTACCAGAACATCGCCCTCGCTGACAACATCACCAGTGTCGACTTTAATTGCCTCAATCAAGCCTTCAACAGGACTACTAATATTAATTATCTGATAGGGCTCTATCATACAATCGTACGTTTCAGCATGAATCGTTGTTACTGTTGACAGAACACTCAGGGTAAGCGCTACTGATTTCGTAATCCAGTGGTGGATTTTGTATTTACCGGTAAAATCATTCATAAAATGCCTCATTCTTTTGTCCCACTAAATGCAAGAAAATCGCGTAAATATTCATTATGTTTCAATAGCTCCTGACGCAGGATGCGGTTACGATGCTGCACAGAACGCTGTGCATATCTGACAGCCATCGCTCTCATAGCAAGTGGCATATTCCCTGTCAAAAGACGACTAGCTGGTGATAAATAGGTAACCGTTAGATCATCATCCAGGGCAATGACTGCCTGACAGCTGCCCGGCGCACCCTGCCTGGCACTGCGCCCAAAAAGCTGTCGGTCTATTCTGGAAGATGCATGCCGCTCGGTTGCAATCACATGTAAACCACCGGCCTTTTCAGCCTCTTCAGATAAAATAATATCCGTTCCTCTTCCAGCCATATTTGTTGCAACTGTAATCTGTCCTGCTTCACCAGCATGGGAAATTACAGATGCCTCGTTCTTATCCTGTCGTGCATTCAGCACCTGATGCTCAAGACCTGCTGCTGCCAACATCCCTGACAAAGCTTCTGATGACTTTACTGAGCGCGTACCCACAAGGATCGGGCGGCCTTTCTGATGAATTTTCTTTATAATCTCAACTACCCTTGGCCACTTTTCATTTTTTGTCAAAAAGATAGTATCTGGAAACACCTTCATTAAAGACGGTCGATGTGTTGGAACCTTAACGACAGGCATCTGATAGACTGACCAAAGCTCACTCGCGACTTCGGTTGCTGTGCCACTCATCCCACATAAATGGAGATAACGTCTAAAATATTGCTGGTAACTGATACGTGCTAATGTTTCATTCTGCGCCGTAATTTCACAATCTTCCTTGCATTCGATCATCTGGTGTAAACTGCGCTCCCAACTTCTGTCCTCAAGAATACGCCCGGTCGATTCATCGACAATCTGCACCTTATTATCGCGCACAAGATAATCCTGATCACGAACATATAGATGCAATGCAGCAACGGCCTGGGTTACCCATTCTTCTCGACGTCGTTTACCATTCCACGGACTCCCCAGGCGCTTACCCGCTTCGAAAAGTTTCAATGAAGCGCGATCAGTTAAGTGTACCTGGCGGGTTTTTGGATTTAGCTGATAATCCAGATTCTCATCAAGCCTTGCAGCGAGTTTCAATGCGATGCGGCAAAGCGTTGTCTGCAAACGATTATCACCGGGCTTTGACAAGACCAATGGTGTTCTTGCTTCGTCGATCAACACACTATCTGCTTCATCAACAATGGCAAAGCATAATCCTCGCAGCATCATTGAACTATCGCTTGATTCCCCGGACTTTAATGCCTGCAAGCCAGGCCTGTTCGATGGTCTGGCTACCCGGTCGCGCAAGTAATCGAAAACCAGTTGCTTGTTACTGCAATAAGTAATATCGCAGGCATATGCCGATTTTCTTTCAGGAATATCTGCACCCGCAGTAATAGAATCGACTGATATTCCCAACGCTTTGTATAAAGGTAATAATGCTTTTGCGTCACGTTCGGCTAAATAATCATTCACTGTAATCACATGCACAGGAATACCTGCCATCGCCGCCGCACAAGCGGGCAAAGTCGCTGTCAACGTTTTCCCTTCGCCAGTTTCCATTTCAGCCAACTGGCCTTTCGACAGCAACCAACCACCAATAAGCTGCTCATCATAATGTCTTTTCCCAAGTTCGAGATTAGCCACTTCACGAATAAGTGCAAATGCTAAGGGTAATGTTCTATCCGTCAATCCTTTGCGATAGAGTAATTGTCGAACTTCAAGGATAGTTGATGCGAGGCCTTTATTCGCCTGACTGAATAGTTCCTTTTCAGCACGATTAACCTCATTAACAAACTGATACCATTTATACTTTGATCCGTAGTTAATTTTTTTTGATAACCTGTTGAATGGCGTAAACACTCTACCGACACCTTGATTAATTCCCTCATGTTTTTTTTCTGGATAAGAACCAAGGCGTATCCCTGGCCGGGGGATTTCATATCTTTTTCTCTTGCCATTTTCTAATAATGTTAAAAATGGTCTTGTGGCAATGGAATCAAACATCGATTCTATTCGCGACAACATGATAAATACGACGAACCCATTGCTGTCCCAATGGCTCATTTCCGTGGTTAAAACGCACATAAACCCGGCTGCCAATATAATAAACCTGGCTGTTCTCAATTAACGACAATTCGAATTGAAAAACAGATTCATTGGCAGTTAGCCCTTCCTCATCGGTAGCATTCACTGCGACCTGTCCACCCCCCGTACTCCCTAAAGCCCGACTGGGTAATTGATTGCTCGCGGCTGGGATCTCTCTTTCCAATTTTGCTTCTATCGTACGGTGAGGGTCATTTACCAGCCGGAGTTCGACAGAATCAGTTCTTTGCCGAACAAGATCTGCATCTTTCTGCCGTACAATGACACGTGCTTTTTGCAGAGGGAATTCCAGAACAAAGCCCAAAACGTCACCCTGTTTTGCGTATGTGCCAGGTAAATCACTGGCATTAGGCACAACAAATCGCCCATTAACTTCACTACGAATGGTCAACTGTTCAAACTTTTCTTTTGCACGATCAAGATCAGCATTGACTGCCTGGAGCTTTTTTTGAATAACCA
>JAZGER010000147.1:0-4234 GCA_036478835.1 Gammaproteobacteria bacterium
CTGGTTGCCCTGAACCGACTATGGGGAACCGGGCTAGATCAGGCACAACTTATCAGCCTGGGTCTCACGTTAGGGGCGGATGTTCCCGTGTTTATTCGTGGCGTTGCATCCTGGGCCGAGGGGATTGGCGATCAACTGACGCCCGCCGTCGAAATGGGCTATATTCCAGATGAAAACTGGTTTATTGTCCTCTTTCCGGGTGTTTGTGTCTCTACAGCCAAAATTTTCACTCATCCGGAATTGACACGGGACGGCCCGCGAATCACAATAGCCGACTTTGTTTCGGGTCAGGGTGAAAATCATCTGCAAACAATTGTGATGCAGATGTACCCGGAGGTCGCTGAGGCAGTTAACTGGTTATCCAGACATCGCCCAGCGCGTATGACCGGCAGTGGTGCCTGTGTTTTCGCTGCATGCCCTTCTCAACTGGAAGCGCAAGCGATCCTCGAGGAGTTACCACCGGCCTGGTCAGGTTTTGTTGCTCGCGGCTGTAATACATCTCCTCTAATCAAACGCTTAGAGGAGACAGCGTGATAGACACTTTTTTGGGACGTCGCCAAGCGGTAAGGCCCTGGGTTTTGATCTCAGTATGCGCAGGTTCGAATCCTGCCGTCCCAGCCATTTTAATTTAGCAGGTATGCCGGAATGAATCGTCTCCCGCCATCTGAAGTCGATAACCGTATGATGGTTTTTGCAGGTAATGCAAATCCACCGCTGGCTCAGTCAATTGCAAATTATTTGCACTTAACGCTGGGTAAAGCGCTCATCAGCCAGTTCAGTGACGGTGAGGTGATGGTTGAGGTAATGGAAAACGTGCGCGGTAAGGACGTTTTTATCGTTCAACCGACCTGCGCGCCGACTAACGATAACCTGATGGAATTAATGGTGATGGTGGATGCGTTAAGACGAGCGTCTGCTGCACGAATTACCACGGTCATCCCGTATTTTGGCTATGCGCGTCAGGATCGACGACCCCGTTCAGCGCGTGTGCCGATTACCGCTAAAGTCGTGGCGAAAATGATCGGTAATGTAGGTGCTGACCGCGTACTGACGGTTGACCTGCATGCCGACCAGATTCAGGGGTTTTTTGATATCCCTGTAGATAATGTGTATGCATCCCCCATATTACTGGGTGATATCTGGAAGCAGAAGTACGCTGATCTAAAAGTGGTTTCACCTGATGTAGGCGGCGTGGTTAGAGCCAGGGCGCTGGCCAAGCGCCTGGATGATGCAGATATGGCGATTATTGACAAGCGTCGCCCCAAGGCAAACGTAGCCAAGGTCATGCATATTATCGGTGAAGTCGATGGTCGCACCTGTGTGTTGATCGATGATCTCGTGGATACCGCTGGCACTTTGTGCGCGGCGGCCAATGCGCTAAAAGAACATGGTGCAAAACACGTCGTCGCTTACTGTACACATCCGGTATTGTCCGGAAAGGCCATTAGCAATATATCGGAATCAGCGCTGGATGAGCTCGTGGTTACCGACACGATTCCGCTACGCCCAGATGCGCAGGCATGCCCACGTATCCGGCCACTGAGCATTGCAGAACTGCTTGCAGAAGCAATGCGTAGAATTAGTCACGAAGAATCTGTCAGTTCTTTGTTTATGGATTAATAAATCGGCTGAACGATTTATTTACACCCCTTCTGGTCGCGGGAGGGTTTTTTTAAAAACGACGGGAGTAAACGTCATGTCATTATTTGAAGTTATTGCAGAAGAACGTACGGATATGGGGAAAGGTGCGAGCCGCCGCCTACGCCGTACCGGACTGGTACCTATTGTTGTTTATGGTGGAGATAACGAGCCACAGTCATTATCACTCTCGCACAACGAAGTGCTCAAGCATCTTGCTCACGAGCCTTTTTATTCGAGTATCCTGACACTGAAGGAAGGTAGCAACAGCAGTAAGGTTATCTTACGCGATGTGCAACGCCACCCCAGCAAACCGGTTGTCCTGCACATGGACTTTTTGCGGGTTGACGCCAACAAACCGATTCGAGTACAGGTGCCGCTGCATTTCATCGGCGAAGATATTGCACCAGGCGCTAAAGCCGGCGGTAATATCAGCCATGATCTGACTGATATTGCGATTGAGGTCTTACCCGGTGACTTGCCTGAATACATCGAAGTGGATATTTCCGCTTTAGAAATTGGTGATTCCGTTCATCTGTCTGATTTGAAAGTCTCAGGTAGTGCAATCATTGTAGAGCTTGCCAAAGGTGAAGGGCATGACCAACCTGTTGCGAGTATTCACGCACCACGTGCGGCTGAAGAAGAGCCTGTTGAAGATGCGGATGCACCTGCTGCTGAAGGTGGTGATGATGCTGCTGCAAGCGATGAAGGCGATAGCGAGTAAGTAAAGCACGCTATGGCAGTTCGCCTGATTATTGGTCTGGGTAACCCCGGCAGCCAGTACGCCAGAACCCGGCATAACGCCGGGTTCTGGTTTCTGGATGCGCTGGTTTCCGACTATGACTGCGAATTTCGTTCTGAGAAAAAATACCACGGTGATGTTGCTCGCTGCTTCCTGGGGCAACAGGACTGCCGTTTGCTCAAACCGTCTACCTTTATGAATCGAAGTGGCCAGGCGGCCATTGCACTAGTGAATTTTTACCAGATCGACATGGATGAAATTCTGGTGGCACATGACGAGCTGGACTTACCCCCTGGCGTGGCAAAATTGAAACGCGGTGGCGGTCATGGCGGCCATAATGGTTTGCGAGACCTTATTAGCCATTTCGGTAGCAAGGATTTTCTGCGCTTGCGTTTAGGTATCGGCCATCCAGGAGATAAAAAACTGGTGTCAGATTATGTCCTTAAAGCCGCCTCAAAAGCCGATCACCAATTGATTGATGATGCCATCTATGAAGCTACGCGAGTAACACCTGGTGTAGTGAATGGCCAACTTGAAGAGGCAATGCACCAGCTGCATAGTCGATAAACAATTCTATTTAAACAGGAACTATCTCTATGGGTTTCAAATGCGGCATCGTCGGTTTACCCAATGTTGGAAAATCGACCTTATTTAACGCCCTGACAAAAGCGGGAATACAGGCAGAAAATTATCCTTTCTGTACCATCGATCCGAATGTCGGCGTTGTACCCATGCCTGACGCTCGACTGGATGCGCTGTCCAGCATCGTCAATCCTGAACGGGTCCTGCCAACCACGATGGAATTCGTTGATATCGCTGGTCTGGTGGCTGGTGCCTCCAAAGGTGAAGGTCTGGGAAATAAATTTCTGGCGAATATTCGTGAAACAGATGCCATTGCCCAGGTTGTCCGGTGTTTTGATGATGATAATGTGATCCATGTGGCGGGCAAGATTTCACCTCTGGATGACATCGAAGTCATCAATACCGAGCTAGCGCTGGCCGACCTCGAAAGCGTAGAAAAAAATGCCCACCGGACATCCAAGGTCGCAAACAGTGGGGACAAGGCAGCAATCGCTCGCCTGGCCCTGCTGGAAAAGGTGGTCAAACAATTGAACGAAGGCCTGCCGGTTCGCACACTGGGCCTGGATAGCGATGAACTTGCCGAGCTACACGATCTGCACCTGCTGACAGCCAAACCCACCATGTACATCGCCAACGTGGCCGAAGATGGTTTTGCGAATAACCCCCACCTGGACGCCGTTAAAGCCCTGGTAGAGAAAGAAGGTGCCGAGCTGGTAGCTGTTTGCGCCTCAATAGAATCCGAGCTTGCGGAACTGGAAGATGACGAACAAAGCCTCTTTCTCGAAGAACTCGGACTGAAAGAACCCGGACTCAATCGGGTCATCCGCGCTGGCTATCATTTATTAGGCCTGCAGACCTACTTCACCGCCGGCGAAAAAGAAGTCCGCGCCTGGACCGTCCGCATAGGTGCTAGCGCGCCTGAAGCGGCCGGCGTTATCCATACCGACTTTCAGAAAGGCTTCATTCGTGCAGAAGTCACTGCCTACGATGACTTTATCGCTGGCAATGGCGAACAGGGTGCCAAAGAAGCCGGCAAACTTAGACTAGAAGGGAAAGACTACATCGTCAAGGATGGTGACGTCATGCATTTCAGATTTAACGTATAACCTGTATTCGAAGTGGACAGCGAAGCACTAAACCCATAAAATTCCACCTCTTCGACTGCCGGTGTTTCCGGCGCATCAAATATTGGCTACGTAGCTCAGCTGGTTAGAGCACATCACTCATAATGATGGGGTCCCCTGTTCGAATCAGGGCGTAGCCACCATATTT
>JAZGER010000148.1:0-8751 GCA_036478835.1 Gammaproteobacteria bacterium
GGGTAGGCAACATGCCCCTGTTTTCCCTTGATTTTAATATGACCATTAATGGAGCCACGCCGACCATTTTTTATAACATCGCCCAGCGTTGTCGTGCTGGAAGGTTCGCCTACGAGGCACCAGTCAATTTTTTCGCCACGCGCCTCAAGCGTTTCAACGACTTTAACTGTGCCATTAATTGAGGGGCCTTCTTCATCGCTGGTAATGAGAAAGGCAATGGACCCTTTGTGATCAGGATGTTGGGCGATGAAGTTTTCGCAGGCCGTGATCATTGATGCAAGGCTACCTTTCATATCAGCAGCACCACGACCATAGAGTAGGTCATCTATAACAGTGGGTTCAAAGGGCGGCGTGTGCCATTGCTCCAGGGGGCCGGTAGGCACGACATCGGTATGCCCGGCAAACGCGAGTAATGGGCCTTTAGAACCCCGTCGTGCCCAAAAGTTGGAGACGTCTTCGAAGGGCAAGTGTTCAACGGAAAAGCCGATAGCAGAGAGGCGGTCGCACATGAGTTTTTGACAGCCTTTGTCATCAGGAGTAACTGATTCACGGCGGATTAAATCTTTCGCAAGTTCGAGTGTTTTAGACATTTGTCAAAGTGTAACCGGTAATGCGGTCATTGTTGAGACATAATCTGGATTTATGCAGGTGATTGATATAAATAAATAATTGTATTGGATGTATTAGATGCGTGGAATCAAGCTAAAAACAAATCGCTGGCTTACGTTGGCATAAGATCAGGCAAATAGATATTTGGCTTCATATTTGCTTATATACATAGGTATATAAGTATAATTAATGGGATGTACTCGAGGCTAGCAAACAAGCGAGATAAACCCTGTAAAGTCATACATATCGTATACGCTTAGCCAGCTTCCACAATAGAAAAAATCAAGCATTATAGGGGCATACGAAATCTGGTAGCCACGAAGAATGGCACCAGGAATAATGGCGGAGAGAAAAGACGGTGATTATTGTTGGATTATGCAGTGTCGGTTTACGATGTTGTCCTGATAGCACATATTCTTGCGGGAGGCTGGTATCAGCTAGCTCTCGTATTATTCTGAAATATGTTTATCTCAATTTTAACCTCCCAAATGCTCTTTCTCCCGTTATTACCGCTCGCGTTAAATAAGCTACTTGCAAAGTTTACCTTCGATTAAGGTAATAGATGATATAGGACGGGTATGAGTAAAAATAAAACGACAGAAGCCAAAATAATCTCACAGCTTTCAGTTCTCGAGGGAGGGGCGTTATCTTTTTCTGATAAAGACCCTGTTACTTTAACGCAGGCATTACAGTTTGCTGCCTCTTCGAAGAATGGGATTGTCATTGTAGGCGACAGAAACGATGAGGTTTCATTGTCTTATAAACAGCTTGCTGAAAATGCGACACAAGTGCTTGGCGCTCTGCAGTCTGCAGGCGCACAGCATGGCCAGGCGGTCATTCTGCAACTGGATGAGCTGGATGAGTTTTTAACGGCTTTCTGGGCCTGCATACTAGGTAAGCTGATTCCTGTTCCTGTTCTCCCGTTTAGAAATGCAGATGCTGGCGATAGCAGCTTTAAGAAATTACAGAAAATAACCGGACAACTTGATGATCCGTATATCATCATGAGTAATAAAAATTCGAGTGCCATTCGCCTGGCTGCTGAAACAGGTGCCTTAGATGCCGATTATCAATTGTCGAGTTGTACCATAACGACTTTTGAGGAAATAGAAAAAAATAAATGTCCGGGTGATATTTTTGAAAGTCACCCTGATGACCTGGCGTTTTTACAGTTCACCTCAGGCAGTACAAGTTTCCCGAAAGGCGTGCAAATAACCCATGGCAATGTGATTGCAACGATCTTCGGAATGAGCAAAGCATTGGGTGTGAAAAAATCCTCTGTCATGCTGAACTGGATGCCGTTTTATCATGATATGGGTATTATTGCGGGTCACTTAATGGCGGTGGTTAAGCAATGCAAAGTCGTTGCGATGAAACCTTTTACTTTCGTTCGCAGGCCGCTGATATGGCTTAAGAAAATTGATCAGCATAGAGTCAATATCACTTTTTCACCTAACTTTGGCTTTAAACGTATTCTGGAAAAAGCAAAAATTGAGCAGATTGATTCTCTTGATCTGAGTTGCCTTGACGTCATTTTGAATGGTGCTGAGCCGATTTCTGTTAAAACCTGTGATCGTTTCCTGAATTTTTTAGGCCAGCATTCAGGGTTGAATAAAAACTGTTTATTAGCTGGTTATGGCCTCGCAGAAGCTAGCCTTGCTGTTACGATTGCGCCGCGCAATGAAGCGTTCAAAAAACATTGTGTTAACCGGGATACATTAAATTGCGGCACTCCGATTGAATTCGTTTCTGCAGATGACGCCCGTGCTTCCTGGTTTGTCGATGAAGGTCCTGTTGTGGAGGGTATTAAGCTGCGCATTGTTGATAATAACGATCAACTGCTGCCGGTTGATACCGTGGGTAATGTGCAGATTAAAGGAGCAAGCATTACCCAGGGCTATTTTAATAACGATGAAGCTAACCAGGAGTCATTTGTCGATGGCTGGTTCCGGACGGGCGATCTTGGTTTTGCGCATGACAATCGATTTGTTATCACGGGCCGCTTAAAAGATATTGTTTTTGTTAACGGGCAGAATTATTACTCGCATGATTTTGAGCACTCCTGCGAAGATATTGAAGGGCTGGATCGTCTGGTCATGATTGGCCACAGAGATGAGGAAAAACAGGAAGAGGCAATTATAGCCTTTGTTGCGACGGATAAGAAATACACAGGTGCTCGTGAAAAAACGGATATTTTACGTAAGGTTCAGGTTCGAATAAATCAGTGTTTTGATGTAACACCCACCTTGTTTGTGCTGTTGAAGTCTGCCGGTGAAATACCTAAGACAACGAGTGGTAAAGTGATGCGGCACAAGTTGCTGGATAACTATGTTGAAGGACAATTCAACAATCAATGTGTACACCTGGTAGAACTGCTTGAAATTGCACCTGACTTGAATCGTGACTCTGACTCCGGTCGTCATGTCACCATTGCAGAGCTGAAATTGCTGATCCGAAAATGGTGGTCTGAAGTGTTGGGCATCTCGCAAAAAGCCATTGGTGATCATGATCCATTCTTTACGCTAGGCGGTACATCAATCAAGGCGATTGAAGTCCTGGCGCTGGCAGAGGATGCCATTGACTGCATCATTACGCATGACATGTTCAAGGAATATGACACGATACATCGTTTGGCAAACTATATTGCCCGTGAAAATATTGGTGTTCAGTGTAAGCTTGATAATCTGGTGAAGTTAGAGTCCTATCGCCAGAGTCCGTCGTCGGATGCGCGGCAGTCAAAAAAACCAGCAAGCAAGCACAGTAACGAAAGACAATATGATCTGGATGCCGAAGTTCGTGAAAATGATATAGCCATTATCGGCATGGGCTGTATTTTTCCGCAGGCAGATAACGTTGGGGATTTCTGGCAGTTGTTGCTGGATGGCCGTGATTGTGTGACGGAAATGCCAAATTCTCGATGCAATATCAATCAATATTATGACAGGGAATATGGTGTACCAAACAAGACGGTCAGTAAATGGGGTTGCTTTATAGAAGACCACCATTTTGATCCGAAGTTTTTTAATATGAATGAGCAGGAAGCGATTACGATGGATCCCCATCAACGGGTATTCCTGAGTGCGGCCTGGCAGGCAATTGAAGACAGTGGGCTAGTGGGTATTGAAGGTTCACGAATGGGTGTGTTTGTTGGCGCAAGTGGAACGGGTTTTTACCAGCAGCAGGAAGATGCCCGGATGACACCTTCCACATTGACTGGCTCATTGGCAAATCTTGCTGCAGCACGTGTTTCCAATGCGTTTAATCTGAAAGGGCCATCACTGTCTGTTGATACTGCCTGCTCCTCTTCTCTGGTGTCGGTTGATCTGGCCTGTAAGAGTATTATCAATGGTGAATCGGACACCGCACTTGCGGGCGGTGTTCAGGTGCTGGAAAATTTTGTGATGTATCTGTTGTTTTCCAAAGCGGGCATTCTTTCTCCCGATGGAAAATGTTTTACCTTCTCAGATAAAGCTAACGGTTTTGTGCCTGGAGAAGGCGGTGGTGCTGTTGTGCTTAAAAAATATAAACAGGCGATTGAGGATGGCGATCGTGTTTACGCAGTGATCAAAGCAAGTGCGACAAATAATGACGGCGCATCGCTTGGGATCATGTCGCCTAACCCTGAAGGTCAGGAAGATGTTATCAGAGACGCTTTATCGCAGGCGGATGTTAGTCCTGAGGATATTGGTTATGTCGAGGCACATGGTACAGGCACAAATATTGGTGACCTGATCGAGGTGCGCAGTTTGTCATTAGCCTTTAATGAAAAGAAAAAAGTGCCCAATCAAAGTTGTGCAATCGGTTCAGTTAAAACCAACTTTGGTCACCAGTTAGCTGCGGCGGGTATTTCTGGATTGATGAAAGCGGCATTGTCAGTTTATCACCAACAAGTCCCTGCCTCGTTGAATTGTGAGACAGAACGAAAAGAATTAAAGCTTGCTGATACACCTTTCTTTATTGCGCATAAATCAGTGCCCTGGCCAAAAACAAGCGGCAAGCGCATTGCCGCAGTTAACTCTTTTGGTTTTGGTGGCACCAATGCCCATGTTATTTTAAGCAATGCGTACCATGATGAAGTGCATCATCAGTTGCCTGCGTTGCCTGACGAGCCCTACGTTTTTTGTTTGAGTGCAAAAACGCCGAGATCACTTGAGAATTCTCGCCATGCTTTCGCAGCATTTGCGCATCAAAACGAATCCCGCGTTCCTGCGCGAGATGTTGCATTTACCTACGCTGCTCGACGTTCCCATTATCGTCAGAATCGAATCGCCATCGTTGCACGTTCTTTGGAAGAAGCAGCGAAAGTGGCACACGGTGATCGGGTAGAAAAATCTGAAGTGATTGAAAATATTAATATGTCACGCATGCGTCGTCGTATTGCCTGGCTATTTAGTGGTCAGGGGTCTCAGCACCCGGCAATGGCAAAGGCGCTTTTCGACGTTGAACCTGTGTTCAGAAATATTATCAATCGTTGTGATGAAATTGCTCTGCCTCTGCTGGGCGTTTCTTTGCGTAGCCTGTTAATCGAGTCAACCGAACAGGGGCAGGTTAATTCGACTGAATTAACTCAACCACTCGTTTTCACCATGGATTATGCATTGGCCAAATTGTGGGAAAGCTGGGGCGTTAAACCTGACTATATGCTGGGGCATAGTATTGGAGAATATGTTGCCGCCTGTTTTGCCGGTGTTTTCACTCTGGACGATGCGTTGAAAGTCGTTATAAAGCGCGGGGATTTGATGGCATCATTGCCTGCTGGCGGTGGTATGACAGCCGTTTTGTTGCCTGCTGATGAGCTCAATAAGCATATCCAGACGCTCAAGCTGCCTTTGGATATTGCCGCTTATAATGCACCGATGAGCACGGTGGTATCAGGTCATCTGGATGTGCTGAGTCAGTTACACGCGCATCTGGATAAAGTGAAAACTGTTTATCAACCTCTGGAAGTTTCACATGCGTTTCATTCGCGCCATCTGGAACCTATTTTAGATGAGTTTAAGAATTTTCTTGGCAATGTTGAAATGAAAGACCCGCTAATACCGGTCGTTTCAAATGTCACCGGTCAGTTATATCAGGGGCGTGAAACGAGCGTTGAGTACTGGGCAGACCACATACGTCATGCGGTTCAGTTTCAAAAAGGGATACAAACCCTGGTGAGTTCAAGTACTGAAATATTTCTCGAAGTGGGTGCTCAGGCGCATCTAACCGGCTTAACTCGCCGGATTGTCAATACTGAAAATCTGCTTGTTGTTTCTTCTTTACCTAAATTCACTGAAGATATGAATTGTCGCCAGCAAATCACCTCCACTCAGGCGAAGCTTTATGCGAACGGTATCGATATTGACTGGAATCATTACTACAGGTCTCATAATGAACGTCGCTGTATCGATCAAGGCGGGCCAAAGGGTGTTGAGCGGCGCAGCAACAAGATGATTGGTGTGGCTGGTGGGCGTATGAGCACCGTGCCAACCTATGCGCTTGAGCGCCGCAGTATGTTCCGCGTGGTGGATGGGAATGATTATCCTTTCGAAAAACTGTTTAAACGAACGGGCCCCGATTCGTATGAGTATGTACCCGACCCTGATTCGGTTTTATTCAAGGATCATGTGGTTGCGCGTACCCCTATGTTATCTGGTGCTGGTCAGAGTGATTTAATCTGTCATTTGCATGCGCTATCTTATGCACATGCCCCTAAATTTCTGCGCAATCTTTCTTTCCATCAACCCTGGTTAGGCAAGTCAAAATTAAGTGTAAGCTTTAAAGGCAATAAAGATGAAAAGGAGTTTTCCGTCACTGATGCACGGGGCAATATAATTTTTAAGGGCTTCTCTAACACGGCGACTTTCTGTGAAATATTGCCCTCAGTTTCTATCGCAAGTATCCGCGATCGATTGATGTACAGGTATTCACAAAAAGATGTGTATTCGATTTTTTCTCAGTGCGGGATTGAGTATGGAGATTTCCACCGAAATATTGAGATGCTTCATGCTTCAGAAACTGAAGCTCTCGCAAAATTACATCCGGTATCAACTAACAAAGATGACTGGACGCGCGGGTATTCATTACATCCGGGAATTCTGGACTCTGCTTTTCAGGCAACAGCCGGTTTACTGATGGCGAAAATGACAGCGGATGGATCCGATGTGTTTCCAACGATGGTTCCTATTGCTATCGACTCTATCTGTATTTATAAATTTATACAGGATGGCGAATATTATTCTCATGTGACGCTTGATGACAGTGTAGAGGACCCGAGTTCAGATTTAATCAATTGTAATGTCACCATTTATGATGCCGAGGGTGTAGCTTGCGCACTTGTTAGTCGCTTGCAGCTTAAGCGTATTCCAATGGCGGAAAAATCAATTATTATTCCGACGACATCATCCGTTCATACCCTTAATGAAGCCGATCATCATGCCGAGACGGCAGAGTTTTTCCAGGTATCCTGGAAAGACTCTCCACTTGTCCCCGCCGCCAATGCGTCAGCTGTCAGATGGTTAGTGTTAGGTTCCAGTGATCAGGCTGAAACACAATTAGGTAGTGCACTGACAGACTACGGTATTGATCTATTATTGGTTCCGTACACACACTATAAAGATGCGGATGAAAGCGCATTTCAGGCTATATTTGAAAAGTCTGGGCAAATAGATGGCATCCTGTTCATGCGTGATTTTGATGGGACAGAGGTGCAGAGTGAGTCTGCCGATAACGACACTATGTTCAGTTTGTTCCAAATGCTTAAGGCGATTAGTAAGCATTCGAGAAAGGATAAATCATACAAAAAGATTCGCTTGCTTCGGGCAACGCGAGGCACATATACACTGGATGATAATGATCTGAGTAGTGATATTCATAAATCGCTATCCACCGGATTTTTACGGACAGCACGCATTGAATTCCCTCAGATGGATATTTGTCAGCTAGACCTCAGCAACACGGATCCTGCAAATATTTCAGCATCTATCGGTCAGGAAATATTAACGAATAGTGATGAGAATGGCGGGCCTGAAACCCTTTACAGGGATGGCAAACGTTATAGTCTTGCCGTAGCGCCGGTTGTTGTTAATCGAAACTATGATAAAGAGAAGACCTTTAATGCTGAAAAAGTCTTTTGGATTATTGGTGGGACCAGTGGTGTGGGGCAGGTGCTTGCGCGTTATCTGGCAACAAATTTTAAATCCAGGCTCGTACTAAGTGGTTCTCGTCGCTTACCTGAACCATTAAAATATGACCAATACCTGGCAGAAAATGATGATTCAATTGCTTCGACTATTCGTTTTATACGTGAAATTGAAGCGATTGGTTCTGAGGTGCTCTATGTCAGCACAGATGTTCGTAGCGCAGACTCAATCAGGATTAGTCTGGGCACCATTACTCAGCGCTATAAACAGGTGAATGGTATTTATTTTTCTGCCCTGCAGCTTGATGACAAAATGATCCTGCAAAAAGAATGGGCGGGTTACCGCAACATGATGGATATGCGCGTCACCGGGGTAGAAGAGCTGATACAGCAGAGTGCTGCTGTGAAACCAGAGTTTATGATTTTGTTTTCTTCGCTAGCGGGCGTGACTGGAAACATTGGTCAAAGTGATTATGCTGCTAGCAATGTTTACATGGATGCCGTTCCATTTGCTGAGCATCCGGACACTGATTGCCGATTTATTTCTGTTCAGTGGGGGCCCTGGTCATTGGGTCAGCAGGTATCTGATATTGTTCTGGATCATATGAATCGCAATGGGTTTTTACATATATCCGAATTATTAGGTATGGAAGCGCTGGAGAAAATCATCCTCAGTGGTAGAAAGAATGTGGCGTTTGTCCCGGGGTCGGAAGGAGCACAAACGATTGCAGAAAATATTAACAGCTTGCGTCAGGGTTTAACATCGAAACCTAAACGCAAAACGGTAGCTAAACCTGAGCAAGTAGAGGTCAAACAGATGAGCACTATAGCTAAAGCAGATGTCGTTATTGGTGACAGTCAAATGCAACTATTAATGAGCGAGTTCGATAAACAGCGTGAAATGCTGATGAAGTTATGCGAAAACCAGAATGCGTTACTGGCAGGCACATTCACGGGGTCAACACTGAGCTTGCCAGTGAGCACCCCGCTTCCTGTAGTGGCGTCAGTGGTTGCATCCGCCA
>JAZGER010000149.1:0-10651 GCA_036478835.1 Gammaproteobacteria bacterium
GAGATTAATTGAGGCTTGTTTAACGTTGTCGACAGAGAGTATGGCTTTCTCAACTCGACCCACACAACTGGCGCAGGTCATCTCTCTAATTTTGATGCGGTAACTTTCATTGGTTTCGGTGAAAACAGTTTCTTTTGTTGCGTTGGGGGCAGTATCACATTTGCCGGGCAGGGGTTGGTAAGGCGTTGCCGGGTAGCCTGCGCTATTTAGCGCATTAACGGCTTGATGCGGTAAACCGCCAGTGATGGTTACTCGGTTATTCTCAAGAGAGACCTGAACATCACTGACGCCATCAACGGGTTCCAGCGCTTTTTCGACACGGCTAATGCAGTGCTGGCATGTCATGCCTTCGACGTGTAACTGGTATGTAGGCGGGGCTTTGGGTGAGATGTCTGGCATGGTGAAGAAACTCGATTGAATGCATCCCCATTGTCTCAATAGTCCGGCTGTAAAACAGCCGAACTATTGTATAAAAATGAAATTAATTATTATTCATCTTTGCTCGTCTGATCCAGTAATCAAGACTGAAGTACTTACCTGCACCCAGAAAAAATAGTGCTAGAAGCATAATAAAATACGTGGTTGCCAATTCAATCCCACTATTCACGATAGCGATATTTCCCTGTTCTGTTAGCCATTCGTAATTGCCATGTTCCTGCAGTATGGATTTTGCCATGGTTAGTCGCTCGCTAGCCGCTTCCGCATCCGTACAGTTAAACAGGCAGAAGCCCGCATCAGCAATCGCTTGCCAGCCATTTTTCCAGTGCACCGTAAAGGCAGCAACCGCCATGGTTACCATCAGAGGGATTGATATCCAGCGAACGGCTAGTCCGATCAGCAGGAGTATGGCACCTCCGGCTTCCACCAGAGCAACCGTCCAGGCAGCGATTTCCGGGTAGGGGATGTTCAGGCTGTTAAAAAAGCCAATAGTGCCCTCTATATTTGATAGTTTTTTGTAGCCGGCTAGCCAGAAAATCGGTGCCAGGAAAAGGCGAAGCGCTAAAGAAGCCAGGAAATCTAAAGACTGAAATTTGTCGAGCAATTTCTGGAAAAATATAAACATGTCAAAACTCCTTCTGGTTATATTGTTTTGTACTACGTAGGTTCGAATATCACTAACGGCTATCGAGAACAATACCTCGCTTAAGCCACTCTTTAAGAATATCATGCCCACCGCTGATAACAACATCGGGTAGAGCGTGTTGTATTTCCTCTGCTATTTGAGCGAGCATCCCACGCCCGGTTAGCGAGCCATCTTCCTGAAGGAGGGTAAGTAACCTGGCGCTGACAGGATTGAGTTCTAGAAATTTCACTTCATCCTGAACATCGCGATAAAGCAATAGATAAGTGGGCTGTTCATCAGGCTTTTCCGGTTGGTTGTCCGGGCTAATCGTATGGACTGCGTATTGGTAGGAAAAGGGCCACGCGACGCTGGAAATAATCGGGTGCTTATCCATGAGCTCTGCATCAGCATTAATCGCCAGGTCATTGTTGTTTTCAGCAACAGAAAGAGCCAGCTCCACCCATTCATAATGGGCCAGTTCCAGTAGAAAAGGGGGATCAGAGTCTTGTGTTTCGTGCTCATGTTCCAGGTAGTTTATGAACTCCCTGGGAATTTCCAGAAAATAAGGCGTATGGCATTGATGCCTGGAAAAGAACTGCCGCGCCATCGCATGCCAGGCAGAATCATCATAAATCCCTCTGAGAACGGGAAAGGTGCTGCTTAAAAAACCTTCTACATTGTTATAAAAAAGGTCTCGGTAAATGGCCATGCGCCTGTCTTCAATATTGTCTGGTGCAGGATGAATATCAGGATTGCGAATATGAGCCGCAAAGGCATATTGTTGTTTTATAAAAGCAGGTTTATTAACCATGTTGCTTTCTGTGTTGCTGATGCTGGTTTTTCCATTGTTCCTGGCGAACCAGAATCTGGTCAAGTTCGAGCATCAGCTGATTAACAGGGGGGATGTTAAAATCTCGCTCAAGCAGGGTAGGTACTGCGCCAAAATGCTGGTAGGCCTTATCCAGTAACTTCCAGACAGGATCAATCACATCGGCACCGTGTGTGTCTATTTTTAGATCATCAGCTTCGTCATAGTGACCAGCAACATGAAAATAAACGACACGCTCTGCCGGTAAGCTGGTCATGTATTCGAGGGGATCATACGAGTGGTTAATACTATTTACATAGATGTTATTCACATCCAGTAACAGGTTGCAATCGGCTTCATTCAGAACGGCATTGATAAACTCGATTTCTTCCATTTGCTTGCCAGGCGCTGCGTAATAGGACACATTTTCCATGGCGATTTTTCGTTCGAGAATATCTTGAGTCCGCCGTATGCGTTCAGCAACGTATGTTACGGCTTCTTCAGTAAATGGAATCGGCATCAGGTCATAAAGGTGGCCATCGTCGCTACAATAGCTCAGGTGCTCCGTATAGGCGCGTATCTGGTGTTCATCCAGAAAATGTTTTAATTTATGCAGGAAGCGTTCGTCAAGTGGGGCAGGGCTACCTATGGATAAAGAGAGACCGTGACAAACAAAGGGGTGTTTTTCAGTAAATGCACGGAATTTTTTACCCCATGAGCCGCCTACGCCCATCCAGTTTTCGGGGGCAACTTCGTAGAAGCTAATCTGCTCCGGTGAAAGATCTGCAAGCGAACCCATCAGGGTCCGCCGCAAACCCAGGCCAGCACCAGCTACCGGGTAGCGTGTCTGGCTGTCAGTCATGACGTTACTTCATGCCGCCGCACTTGCCTTCACCACATTTCCCTTCTTTCATCTTGCTGCCGCCACAGGAGCCTTCCTTCATTTTATGGTCGCAGCCTTTTTTCATCTCATCAGTATCGATAAAGCCATCACCATCGGCATCTTTTTCAGAGAACATCTTGTTATGGCCCGTCATGAATTCTTCCTTGCTGACTTTGCCATCGCCGTCAGTATCCATCATGGCGTGACGACCTTTCATTTTGCCGCCGCATTTGCCTTCGCCACACTGGCCTTCTTTCTTCATTTTACCGCCGCATTTTCCTTCACCACATTTACCTTCTGCCATACTAACCATGTAACCACCGGATAGCTCAGTCATGCCAAACGGGTTTTCAGATGCATTCGCGATAGAGGTGCTGGCGATGCTACCAACGAATGCTGCACCCAGTGCAATGGATAAAGGTTTAAGAGTGTTGTTTTTCATGAGTTGCCTCCTCAGGCTAATTGAATTATGGGGGTAATAAACCACCATAGAGTGATAAATGGCTTACAAAGTAGTATGACCTGAGTCGTATTTAAAAGTTTCCGAGTATTGGTATTTCAGAAAAATACTAGAACAACAGCCATTATTCTGCTTGCCCAGAGAGCTTGCCCACACACTGTAAATAGCTCTTTTCATCAGGTATTACGTTATTTCGTTGTGATTGCCAGATCATTTCAGTCAAACATTCCATTATCTGGTGTTCCAGTGTATGCCTGTCGGGAAATTGAGACAACATTTTCTGGTATAGCGATCTGATTCCTGCGGGCCGGTCAGTGGCTAATTGTTCTTGAATGGCCATGTGTAGCCCCATGTGCAGGAAGGGGTTGGTTTCGCCTGATTCAGGCAGATAATCCTTGCCACAGGCCTCAGCTGATTGTTCCAGTAGACGGTGATATTCCGGGTGTAAGGCAATCACGTCGGCCAATTGCTTTTCCAGCGGTTGCAGTGGCTGGTCTGAGCAAAATTTTGCCCAGGTGTCGACGTACATTTGACGAAGTTGTTCGCGATTTTGTCCAAACATGTGATCTTGCCTGAGAGAGTGATTCTGGAAGCCTAAACGGGATTTCTGCTTTGTTCAAGGCGTGGTTTTTTTACGGTATTCACATAAATCATGGATGATGCATTGGCTACATTTAGGGGTTCTGGCGACACAGGTATAGCGACCATGCAATATCAACCAATGGTGTGCATCCAGTTTAAATTCATTGGGGATAAATTTAATGAGTCGCTTTTCGACCTCTTCAACATTTTTTCCCGGGGCAATTGCCGTTCGGTTGGACACACGAAATATATGTGTATCAACCGCAATGGTTGGCTGCCCAAAAGCCGTGTTTAAAACAACATTGGCTGTTTTTCGACCGACACCTGGCAAAGCTTCCAGTGCCTCACGGTAATCAGGCACAATACTGCTGTGTTGTTGTACAAGAATAGTGCAGGTTTTAATGACATTTTTAGCTTTGGTGTTAAAAAGACCGATCGTTTTAATGTACCGTTTCAGGCCATCTTCTCCGAGGGTGAGCATGGCATTGGGCGTTTTTATTTTTTTAAACAGAGGCAGGGTTGCCTTATTCACGCCGACATCTGTGGACTGCGCTGAGAGCATGACCGCAATCAGTAATTGAAACGGGTTACTATAGTTAAGTTCCGTTGTAGGTTCCGGGTTCGCTGCACGAAGGCGAGTGAAAATCTCTGTGCGTTTTAGCTTGTTCAATTTAAAGGGGTATGAGGTGTTATTGCGTAACCTGAGCTGCAGCAGGTGTCACGCTGACAGGGATTGATTTCTTTTTGGCTACGGCACGATTATCAACGATATTTTTCAGGGCGATTAAAATACCCAGGCCGATAAAAGCGCCTGGTGGTAATACTGCCAGTAAAAACCCGGGGTAATCTTCAGAAAACATAATTGTCATTGAACGCGCCTGTTCTCCAAACATGAGATGTGCCTGTGAGAAGAGTGTGCCTTTGCCAATGATTTCTCGCATAGCGCCTAGCACGACTAACACGAGCGTAAAGCCGATGCCCATACTCAAGCCATCGACCACCGATTTTAAAAACGAATTTTTCGAGGCAAAGGCTTCAGCTCGGCCGATTATCGCGCAGTTGGTGACGATGAGTGGAATGAAAATACCGAGTATTTTATACAGATCGTGGAAATAGGCATTCATGGAGAGCTCGATAGCCGTGACGACCGAAGCGATAATCAGCACAAAAACCGGGATACGAATTTCATCGCGAAGCTGGCTGCGAATCAGGGAGACCAGTCCACCGGTTAATACGAGTGTGGCGGTGGTTGCCAGGCCCAGGCCCAGGCCATTGATGAAGCTATTAGTCACGGCAAGCAGAGGGCACAGCCCAAGAAGCTGCACTAACCCTGCGTTGTTTGACCAAATACCCTCTTTGATAATTGTGCGGTAATCACTCATGATGTTGATTCTACCTCAGGTGCGTTCGTTTCAAAGAGTTTTTGATGGTGAATGCGAAAATAAAGCAGGGCATTCTTTATCGCTTTGACGATTGCGCGTGGTGTGATGGTGGCCCCGCTGAACTGATCAAAATCGCCGCCGTCGCGCTTTACCTTCCATCGCTTTTCATCGGGATTAGTTAATGATTTTTCCGCAAAATCCAGTATCCAGTTTGATCGGGAAACGTCTATTCCGTCACCCAGACCAGGTGTTTCCTGATGGCTAACGACTCGCGCGCCTTTTAAGGTTCCATCCAGTTTGATGGCCACAAGGAGTTTGATCTTCCCATTGTAGCCATCAGGTGCGATTACCGTCAGGATTGCCGCAACTGGCCAGCCTGCTTTTCTGGCACGATAAACCGGTTTGCTTTCGCTATTACCTAATAGATCAGAGGGCGAGACGCTGATTATATCCGTAAATATATCATTGTCGTATTGGTCGCTGGTGACAAGTTCATTGATGCTGCTGAGTAATGCCAACCGTTCATTTTCAGCGATTTGGTCTTTCGTTTGATCGAAGATGCTGGCAACGATAGTGACACCCGTAACGGCAAAAAACATCAGGATAGATGCCGTTAAATAGACCTTGAGTTTATTCATCCTCGTCATCCTTCTTTTGATGGCCGAAGACGCGAGGCTGTGAATAGTAGTCGATGGTAGGCGCAGCCATGTTCAATAGCAGAACGGCGAAGGCGACACCTTCCGGGTAACCACCCCAGGTGCGAATGACATAGACAAAAATACCAATCCACATACCATAGTAAAGACGTCCTTTGGTTGTGGTGCAGGCTGACACAGGGTCAGTGGCAATAAAAAATGCGCCGAGCATGGTTGCGCCACTAAACAGGTGGAAAACAGGGGAAGCAAAACTGTCTGAGTCTGCTGCATAAAACGGATTGGACAAAATAAATAATGCACCTAGCATGGCAACGGGAATGTGCCACTGAATAACGCCACGTTTGAGCATCCATAAACCACCGGCCAGAAACCAGAGATTAATCCATTCCCAGCCTTTTCCAGCAACCGCACCGAACAGCGGTTCACTGGTGATTTCACTCCAGGTATCAAAAACACCAAAGCGAGTTTTAACGGTATCTAACGGGGTCGCCATGGTAATACTGTCCATGCTTTGCCCATCAGGAATGATAGATGCGAATACGATGGCGATCGTATCGGTTAACGATAATAGTCCAATGCCAAGCCCGCGTGGCGCTGACCACTGAGTCATCTGCAGGGGAAAGGAAATAATCAAAACGACAAAGCCGACCATGGCCGGGTTGAACGGATTGAAGCCAATACCGCCATACAGTTGCTTTGCAATAATGATGGCAAACAAACTGCCAATGACCGGAATCCACCAGGGTGCCAGAGTGGGCAGGGCCAGGCCGAGCAATAGCCCGGTAAGCAGCGCACTGCCATCATACAGTGTCGGTACAACGGCTTTTCCGCGCAAAGATAAAATGGCGGCTTCTGCTAGCAGAGCCGTAATCGTTGCCAGTAGCAAATTGAACAGGACCCCCCAGCCGAAAAACCAGAGCATCGCCAGGGTACCAGGGATGAGCGCGAGGATGACATCACGCATGATCGTAGATAACTGGTTGGTTGTGGGTAGGTGAGGTGAACTATGACTGGAAAATTCCATGGACCTTAGACCTGCTTATCGGTTTTATCAGAGGATTGCAGCGCCTGCTTTTTTGCTTTGACGCGTTCGACGGCGGCCTTGATTGCTGCCTGTTTAGAGTCTTCGCCAGTGTTACCTGGTTTAGCGGCTGCCTTTTTATGTTTTGCACGACGCTCAGCCAGCTCGCGCTTTTCTCGAAGCAACCTTTCATCTCTTGCTTCATGCCGTTCGCGCGCTATATCCGAGCGCCTTTTCATTTCCCGGGTATCGCGAATTTCGGACTTGGCAAATCGATAGTACTGAACCAGGGGAATACTGCTCGGACAGACATATGCGCAGCAACCACATTCAATGCAATCAAACAGGTTATAACTTTCTGTTTTTTCAAAATCTCTGGCCTGTGCATACCAGAATAATTGTTGGGGTAATAATCCGGCGGGGCAAACTTCCGCGCACTTGCTGCAGCGAATACAGGGTTTAGCTGGTGCGGGGGGCGGTGTTTCCCGCTGTGATGTGGCGAGTAGACAGTTGGTGGTTTTGATGACAGGTAGCGTATCTGTCTGAAGGGAAAATCCCATCATCGGCCCCCCCATCAGTAATCGATCAACTTCACTGCTGTAGCCACCTGCCTGCTCAATCAGATTGCTCACTGAGGTACCAATGAGGGCATCAAAGTTTTGCGGTTCCTTCACGCCGGAACCGGTGATAGTGATGATGCGTGAGATCAAGGGCTCGGTATATTTTGCTGCACGGAAAACTGCGGCAGATGTTCCGACGTTATGGCAAATGATGCCACGCTCAATCGGCAATTCTGTGTTGGGTATTTCTTCGCCAGTCAGTGAGTAGATTAACTGTTTTTCACCCCCTTCCGGGTATATAGCTGGAACGATGATAAGGCGAATATCAGTTTCGCCAATGTCGTCCAGGTAAGCTTGCATTGCTTTAGCCGCATCAGGCATATTATCTTCAATACCAATAACACACTGCTTAGCCTGTAAGGCATGGCGCATGATTCGGAGCCCTTCAATGACTTCATCGGCACGGCATTTCATTAATGCTTCGTCACAGCTAATATAAGGTTCGCATTCGACGGCGTTGAGGATGATCAGTTCGACCGTGCTACTTAAACCCGCGGCGCATTTAGCTGCAGCAGGGAAGCCGGCTCCACCGAGGCCAACAATGCCTGCTTTCATGACGCGCATACGAATATCGACAGGGTCCAGTGAGAGAGGGTCTTCGATAATATTTCGTTCGCACCAGGTGTCTTTGCCATCGGTTTCAATGCGAATGCACCGGGCTTTTTGGCCAGAAGGGTGGGGCACATAATAATCAGCGATGTCGATGACCGTGCCAGAGCTAGGAGCATGAACGGGTGCGCTAATAAACCCATCACATTTTGCAATCATCTGGCCCTTGAGCACCTGTTGGCCGACGTTAACAATGGGAGTAGACGCATTACCAATATGTTGATCCAGCGGGACAGTTAAAATTTCTGGCAAGGCTGCTTTGGTAATTGGAAAACGCAGAGATTGCTGCTTATTGGGTTCAAGCTTGATGCCGCCCGGAATCCTTAAAGGGGTTTCTACGATTTTCACCATGCTTAGTTCGCAGCCACGTCATCAGGCCGCTCAGGATAACGCCACTTCCAGTGATCCATGCCCTGTTTAAGCGGCACCATATCAATGCAGTCCACTGGACAGGGTGGCAGGCAAAGGTCGCAACCGGTGCATTCGTCTTCGATAACGGTGTGCATCTGTTTTGCTGCGCCCAGTATGGCATCAACTGGACAGGCCTGGATGCATAAAGTGCAGCCGATACAGACTTGCTCATCAATAATGGCGACCCGCTTTTCCTTGTGTTCACCATGTTCTTCATTCAATTCCTGAGGCTCCACACCCAGCAGATCGGCTAGCGATTGAATGGTGGCTTCGCCTCCTGGGGGGCACTGATTGATGGGTGCTTCCCCATTTGCAATCGCCTCAGCATAGGGCCGGCAACCGGCGTAAGTACACTGACCACATTGTGTTTGCGGTAACAGTTTGTCAATTTTCTCAACGACCGGATCACTTTCGACTTTAAAGCGAATCGCAGCGTACCCCAGTACAATGCCAAACAGTAAGGCTAATAATCCGAGGGCGAGAATGGCGGAGAACATACTTACCCTTTCACCAGGCCTGCAAAGCCCATAAATGCAAGGGACATTAATCCGGCGGTAACCAGCGCGATTGCTGAACCGCGAAAGGCAACAGGAACATCCGCTACGTCGATGCGTTCACGCAACGCAGCAAATAAAATCAGCACCAGTGAAAAGCCGACAGCGGCGCCAAAGCCATAGAGTGCTGAAGCAATAAAGCCATTGCTTTCCTGAACATTTAACAAGGCAACGCCAAGGACAGCACAGTTTGTGGTGATGAGAGGCAAGAATATACCCAGCACCTGATAAAGTAATGGACTGGTTTTATGAACAACCATTTCTGTGAACTGTACGACGACCGCGATGACCAGGATAAAGGTAATCGTTCGTAGGTACTCGATGCCCAGTGGTGCCAGCAGGTATTCATTGGCAAGGTAGCTACAGACAGAGGAGAGCGTCAGAACAAAAGTCGTTGCCAGCGACATGCCGATTGCCGTTTCCAGTTTTCGTGAAACGCCCATAAAAGGACAGAGACCCAGAAACTTGACTAGCACAAAATTATTCACCAGCACCGTGCTGATAAGGATCAGTGTATATTCAGCCACGTTACTTTACCTTCATACCCGGTGTGGCTCCTGGGTGAGGCTCAAGAATAAAGAGGTCTTTCCCGCCAGGGCCTGCGGCCAGAACCATGCCTTCAGAAAGGCCAAAACGCATTTTCCTGGGCGCCAGGTTAGCAACCATGACCGTCATTTTCCCTTCCAGGTCTTCCGGTTTATAAGCGCTTTTGATGCCTGCGAACACGTTACGGGTTTCACCGCCGACGTCCAGTGTGAGCTTGAGTAACTTGTCCGCTTTTTCTACGACTTCTGCTTTAACGATTTTTGCGATGCGCAAATCAACTTTGGCAAAGTCGTCAAAGGAGATGGTCTCCGCAATGGGTGTTTCTGCAAGTGGGGCTGTGACAGGTTTTGTATTGTCGGTGGTTTCACTCAGACTTTCTTTAGACTGCTCCACCATCGCATCCACAGATTTTTGTTCAACGCGTGTCATCAACGGTTTAAATTTGTTAATTTGATGATTGACAAGTGGTTGGGCAATACTGTTCCAGTTCAGGTTACTCAGGTTCATAAAGTCCTGAACATCCTTAGCCATCGCGGGAAGCACTGGCGCAAGCCAGGTCATTAACACGCGAAACAGGTTTAACCCCATGCTACAGACGTCCTGCACCTGCTGTTTTTTCTCAGGGTCTTTAGCGAGCACCCAGGGTTTTTGTTCATCTATATATTGGTTAGCGCGGTCGGCCAATGCCATGATGCTTCGAATAGCCTGGCTGTATTCTCGATTTTCGTAATAAGTTGCGATATTTTCGCTGCTCTGGAGGAATTCGTCATAGACCGCCGGTTCACTACAACGGTTAGACAGCTTCCCATCAAACAACTTGCCAATAAACCCGGCACACCGGCTGGCGATATTCACGACTTTACCTACCAGGTCACTATTGACCCGCTGGATAAAGTCGTCAAGATTAAGGTCAAGGTCATCTATTCCGTTACCCAGCTTCGCAGCAAAGTAATAACGCAAATATTCTGGGTTCATCTGATCAAGATAGCTACGCGCGTTGATAAAGGTGCCGCGAGATTTTGACATCTTCAGGCCGTTGACCGTTAAAAATCCGTG
>JAZGER010000150.1:0-7236 GCA_036478835.1 Gammaproteobacteria bacterium
AGGATTTTACGACCCAAACGACACCCAAAGTCTGTGGCGGTTGTACGCAGGCATGCCTGGAAGTCGGTATCGCGTTATATAGTCATGTTATAGATAAAGTCGTCCCGGTGAGTTCCACTCGAACAGCGGAAATGACAAAGTTACTGGAAAATATTCACCGAGCTGTCAATATCGGTTTGATCAATGAAATGAAAATTGTTGCAGATAAGATGGGCATCAATATCTATGAGGTTATCGATGCCGCAGCCACAAAACCTTTCGGATTTGTTCCCTATTATCCTGGGCCTGGCTTAGGTGGCCACTGCATACCTATTGACCCCTTTTATTTAACATGGAAAGCGCGTGAATTTGGAATCAACACGCGATTTATCGAGCTTGCAGGTGAAGTTAATAGTGCGATGCCCGGTTATGTTATCAGTAAAATCATGCACGGACTGAATGAACATAAAAAAGCAATCAAAGGCAGTGCTATTCTTGTTTTAGGGATTGCCTATAAAAAGAATATCGATGATATGCGTGAATCGCCTTCGGTAGAAATTATGGCCCAATTACGAGAGCTGGGGGCAGTCGTTGCCTATTCTGATATGCATGTACCTGTTTTTCCCAGGATGCGGCGTTACCATTTTGATTTAAAAACGACTGACTTAACTCAGGAAAAGATACAATCATATGATTGTATCGTCATTGCAACGAATCATGATGATTTTGATTATTCCCTGCTATTGGAAAATGCCAGTTTAATCGTAGACGCGCGGGGTGTTTATAGAGAAAAACATGTGAACGTGGTAAGAGCCTGAAGTTTTAACGTTAACCCTCTAGAGTACAATTCTGTATATAGTTTCTTTTATTTCCGTTACACCCATTTCTGAAAAACGCTTTTCTTTAAGGAAAAGGTCTTCTTCCTTCAGCTTATCCAATGACTCCGCCTGACTGAATAAACGCTGGACTTCGTCCTCAGAAACAGAAAAAGGTGGACCATCCATTTGCTTCTGTGGGTACACCATAGTAACCAGTAGCATGAGGGTGCCTGGGTTTAAAAGAGACTGCAGATGAAAAGCATATCGGCGGCGCATGCCTTCTGGCAAGGCAACTAATGCTGCTCGATCATAAACGCCATCAATATGGCCGATTAAATTATGGTCAACATCAAAAAAGTCGCCACAATAGAGTGAAATATTATCACTGGAAAATAGCTGGAATTTACCTTCAGTCCTTTGAGAACAGGGTAAAGAATTATCCTGAAAAAACGCTTTAATTGCCTGCTCACTTAACTCAACGCCTGTTACCTGGTAACCTTGTTCGACCAGCCAGAGTAAATCGCTGCTTTTACCACATAGCGGTACAAAGATTTGCGCGCCTTTTTTTAAAGAAAAATCTTCCCAGTAAGTTTTCAGGTAGGGATTAATCTCAGTCTGGTGAAAACCAATCTGATTTTGTTGCCAGCGCTGATGCCAGAAATCTGCTTCCATAATTAGCTAGTCTCTCCCGCCAAAGGGTTTAGGGTTGCCTCCAGGCGGTGGCTCGAACCAGTGTAGCTTTTCATGTAAGGCAACGACTTCGCCGACGATAATGATCGTGGGTGGCTGAACCTCTTTTTCTTTCACTGTCTGCTCCAGGTTTTCCAGGTCAGTAATCAGCACTCTATGATTTTGTGTTGTTCCTTGCTGAATCAGGCCGACGGGTGTCGTTGCTGACAGACCATGTGAGATGAGCTCTCTGGATAATACCCTTACCCCATGTAAGCCCATATAAAACACTATTGTTTGCCCCCGGTGGGCCAGGGCGTTCCAGTTGAGATCGATGCTATGATCTTTTAAATGCCCGGTCACGAACACAACAGATTGCGCATAATCACGGTGTGTCAGCGGAATCCCTGAATAGCTCGCACAACCTGAAGCAGCGGTAATCCCCGGAACGACCTGAAATGTGATGCCACTTTCCATCAGGGTTGATATTTCTTCTCCACCGCGACCAAAAATGAAAGGATCGCCACCTTTAAGCCGCGCGACCCGTTTGCCTTCCTGCGCCAGGCGGACGAGCAACTGATTTATATTTTCCTGCGTCAAGGTATGGTCTGATCGTTGTTTACCCACATAAATCAGTTCAGAATCACGTGGCGCGTAATCAAGAATCTCTGGTGCAACCAGCCGGTCGTAAACAATAACATCAGACATCTGTAGCAAACGCATAGCTTTAAATGTCAGCAGCTCAGGGTCACCCGGCCCTGCCCCAATCAGATAAACCTCGCCAATTGGCTGAGGGTTGTCTTCAGCTTCAGCTAAGGTTGTTTCCAGCAAATCGCGCGCAGCCTTATCACGCCCAACAAATAATAAATCGGCGACATCACCCTGAAGTATATTCTCCCAGAACTGACGTCGCTGTTTTCCCGTACTGAATCGATTTTTAACCTGCTCTCGAAAACTTTGCACTAATGTTGCCAGACGCCCATAGGCACTCGGCACATAACTTTCCAGTCTTGAACGCAATAATCTAGCAAGTACGGGCGAAGCCCCCCCCGTAGATACGGCTACCTGCACTGGAGACCTGTCAATGATGGACGGCATAATAAAACTGCATAGATCTGGATCATCAACCACATTCACAGGGATATTAGCCGCACCACCTAATTCAGAGACTCGTTGATTGACCGCTTGATCATCAGTCGCAGCAATAATTAAACTGCAACGTTTAACATCACTGTCTTTAAACAGTCTCGCATGGTGCCTTATCGTATTATTTGAGGAAATCAAATCCTGAATTTTTTGGCAAATATCTGGAGAAACAATCGTTACTCGGGCTCGGGCTCGGGCTAATAGAGTAACTTTGCGCGCAGCGACATTTCCGCCACCGACGACCAGGCACTCACGATTTTCTATCTTTAAAAAGATCGGAAAGTAATCCATCAGGCTACCCCATTAGCTGTTTTTTAGAATTGGTTCGAGTAACTCATCCAGCTTACCTTCCATATCGAGCTCGGCCATATCGTCGTAACCGCCGACATGGTATTTCCCTATATATATCTGAGGAACAGTTTGGCGGCCAGTTTTATTCTCCATTTCTTCCCATAGCAGCGGGTCGTTATCAACCTGTATCTTCGTGATAGCCACACCTTTTCGGGTAAGTAACTGCTCAGCTCGCACACAGTACGAGCAAAAAGCGGTGCAATACATTAAAACATCAGACATAAAGTCGGCCTCAAAAGATTCTCTTCTTAACTATTATAGGGAGATTTTTGCACGATACATTTATAACCGCCAGGGTGGTTCTAGTCTCTTGTGTTTGCCTCGTGCAAAGGTTTATAAGATTATTCATGATTCAAGCTATGTGTAATATGACTCGTTAAACGAGCATAGCTGCTCCAATTTCAAGTGATTCGAAAACATCTTCAAGATTCCGCCAGGTAGACTTTTTCACATACTCGGCAAGCAGTTCCTTATTACCTGCCTGGTTAACTAACGTTATTAGCAAGTCCACTTTAACTCGATTTGCTGTGTAGTGCCTGATTATCTCGTTACACTCAGTCGCCTGTTTTAATCTCACTTGTGGCATATTATAGGCGATTACCTGCATTGATTTTACCTGAACACTTGCATACAGGGGGCGCAACTTAAGCAACAATTCACTTCTGGCCGCACTTGAGGCTAACCATGAAAGTTGATCAAGCGCCTCAAGCAATGCATCAGGAATGGCGCTTACCTCCCTGCAAAAATCCAGTGCCGGATAATAACCTAACGACTCATCTGCTATATACCTCTCTACATGACCTGTTATTTCTTTCGCCAGCAAGTGGGGTGAAAATGGAGATTTTTGCTCAAAAACATGGTCAGGCACCTCTACCAGGACAGATAGTCGAACCTTTTCAAATTTCACTCGCTACTCAGACTCAGCTGCGGTACGAAGATACGCAATTTGTTTGAGCAAGGGGGTTGTCACCGGCTCGATTTTCTTACGCATAACGGAGCCAATGGAATCCGTCCTTGAAAATACAGGATTAATTAATGGCTCTCCTACCCAGGACAAAACCAGCATCGCCTGCACCTGTTGCTCTAACTCAGGTGCGGCATCAAGGACTTCTCTGACCGCGCGTGTTGTTGGACAAACAGCTGGTACATCGCATAACACGTCGGCATCTTCAATCATCGTCAAAATATCTGCCGCAGCATCTCCATTAGGGCACACACTGGAAAAATAGGATTGAACTGCCTTGAGCAATTCAACCACAACATCCTGATTATTCGGCTTGTTAAATGCTTTTTCGACCACTCGCATGAAGGCCTGACCCGGCGCACTTAAACAACGATCAAGCTGAATAGCAACCGGATTGTTACTGACAATAAGAGGTTCCAGCTTTTCATGCGTCTCAACCCAGAGAGCAGCAGGTGCAACGATATCAGGCAAACCATCAGGAATGGTCTGCATAAAGCCAACATAAAAAGTATTGCGCCGTTTCGCGGCAGACCAGAGTTTGTTTTTTGCCTCCGCAGATATTAATCCTGGTTGTAAAATCAACCTGACCGTTTCTAACATCGATCGATGTTCTGTTTCGAAGGGCAAATATTCAATGAGATAGTTTGCCAGTTCGGGGCCCATCGCTCCATTGACAACCGCCTCATTTTCCAGCATTCGGCGGGCATTATCAGCCACCGGCATTGCCCACCAGGCGCGGCGAGCAATTTCATCACTTAAACCCTGAGCATGGACAACAGCAACCACTGCTTCAGGCTCCCCCAAAAGTAATAGCTGCTCCAGGCTATCATTACGCGCCTGCCCCATTCGGGTCCAGCGCCGTAAGAACACCGGATATCCACCCGGCGAACCAAGCACCTGACTGGACAGTGTTTCGCGGACTTTTTTCAGATAACGGTCATCACGACCCTGCGGGTTAAGCCGAATACTGGCTTCACCCTCCTCAGACAAGGCATAAACAACCATCGAAGACTCATCAATTCTTATCGCCTGCAATGGGTTCGCTAACAAGACATTCAGACGCAGCGCGTCTTCCAGAGAAAGCTCCATTAACGCTCAAATCCAGCCGCTCGATAGAGTTCATTGGCTTTTTCGATATCCTGATCAACCCCATTGCCTTCTTCGTACATCAATGCGAGCGTCGTTAAGGAACCTGCCAGGCCCTGTTTACTTGCTTTCTGAAACCATGCCACCGCATCTGCAGGGCATTTCTCAACACATTCGCCCTCAAGGTACATAAATCCCAGCCCGTGCTGAGCCAGTGCGTAGCCGCCTTCTGCGGACGCTTGCATCCAACGTACAGCAAGGCCATCGTGCTGGGCTAGCCCTAGCCCATTCTGATACATGATCGCCATGCGGTGCTGGGCTTCAGCGTGCCCCGAGTCGGCAAAAGGAGATAAAAGCTGTGCGGCACGCGAGAAATGTTTAGCTTCAAAGGCACTCATTCCGCTGTTATATTCCACCTGCTGCTCGTCGGTTAGTACAAACTGCTCGTCAGACATGATAAAGTTTTTCCTGTGAAATGATTTATTATATGACAATTCTTATCCTGACTAAATCCTTCAGGTATTAGATAGCCACATGGCTCTATATACCCCGCAAATAATCAGGGTATATCCCTCCATGGGGATATACTGTTTTCCTCGGTAGCGAGTATAATTCCTCACCAAATTTGCTGGTTAATGCCAAAACTGAATTCAATCATCTCTTGGGAGACTACAATGGATCAAAAGTATTACGATTTCACCACCAAAATGGAAGATGCATCGATTAACGATGAATATGTCGAAGGTTGGCAGAGTGGCTATATTCTTAACCCTCCTCGTGAAGAACAGAGAACAACGGAAGCTTACGAAGCAGGTTATGCAGACGGTAAAGCACGCAAAATGGATAACTTTAGTAAATGGTCTAGCTAAAAAGCCACTAGTTTACTGTTCAAAAAGCGGGCCTTGCCCGCTTTTTTTATGTGCTCATCGCAATAAATTCGAAACAAAAAAAGGAGAGGCAAGCCTCTCCTTTTCTATACAACATTAACGAAAACTATTCCGTTGATGCGTTAGCCTGATGGCCTCCATTCCATTTTTTATGGCCTTTCCACCAGCGACGCTTTTTAGCTTTCACTGTGACCTTTTTGCTGTGTAATTCTGAAATTAACAAATTAGCAGGTGCGTCTTCACTCAGGAAGCCATCAGCTCCCGTTGGGAACATCGCATTAGCACCTTTGGTCAGGTAGTAAACCTTATAGGTGACAGTGACTTTTCCTTTGGCTTTTCTGGCATCGAATACAACCTGATACCGCTCTTTCTCGTTGGGAGAGAGCGAGGTAACAACGGTTTTATTTGTGTCCATACCTGGGCGAATAACAAAGGTTCCATCTTCCGTATCCTGACCCTGTTGGTAACCATAGATACGCGTGAAGTGGTCGTTTGTTTCACTATCCACAATAGCCCGAATTCTTGCTTCTCCCTGGAAATGCCAGGAACCATCGGCCTGTTGCACCGGCTTACCCTCTGCAAATTGCCCTGGATGTGAAGAGACAAATGGCGCCGTTCCTGTCGAGAATTGCTGAGACATGACTCGACTACCATCAAGATCCGGAATTTTGCCCGTGAAATTGATCGGCTCACTGGGTGCCTTGCGCTTAACAACGCGATGCCCTTTCATCACTTTCTCACCTGGCAGCGTTGTAATATGGTGTCTTAAGTCTTTATAGTTTGACTTACCGCTAGCCCATATCAGAGGTAATTTATTGCCTTTTGCATCCGTAGCAATAATCCGCATCAGAGCACGACGCATAGGCATTGTGCCCGGGAAGAAATGCCCTGTTTTATTAAAGATGCCCGCTTGCACGACAACTTTGTTACCCCGACGCCGTGCGTTTAAATGTGTCGCCACGGCACTCTTCAATTTACCTGGCCCGTAGGCCTTGATCTGGGTGGCCATAAACGCATGGTTATTCAGGTAACCTTCAGCCACTGGCCCGATTCCAGAATCAGGATCAAAGTGTGGAGTCACCCCGTCAGCGGCAGTAAACAACTCATCGGGTTCATTCCATTTATGTAACACTGTCTTGTTCGCTACCCGTTCCATATGGCAACTAGTACAGTCAGGTGCTGATTCCGTGCTGCTGTGATTGGTAGCACCATCAAAACCGCTGTTCGCCTGCCAGACGACGCAGCCCGTATTGAAATGCCCGGTCTCTTTGTTTTTGGTTCCCATAGCACATTGATGGCAACTCAAACACAAGCCTTTGCTCTGGTCCTCAAAATG
>JAZGER010000151.1:0-11507 GCA_036478835.1 Gammaproteobacteria bacterium
ATAGACTTTTCGCCCGATTTCTGCGTTGGATAAATTTATGCGATCCTCATGGTTGCCCTATACACTGCGGTTCTCAAAATTCATCCGCCTTGAACTCAGACGAAAATCCTAATTAATAGAGGCTCCCATTAGTAACAATAATGATCAATTCAATGCCGATAAAACGCATCCACCTTGTCTTCAATATTGTCACTATTATCCAGTGTTGATCGCGCCACGATCAAGGCTTTGTAGTTATCGGTGATCGCTGTGGTCGTCGCGCTGCAACTTTCGGTTGCGCCAGGGGCGAGGATCGTAAAGGAGCAAGGGGTACCCCACTCACCCAGTGATGGCAGTTTTTGTCGTTGGGTAATGAGGATATTATGCAAAGGCGCATTGCCCTCATTGGTGACTGTGTAAGTCCAGTTGACTGTGCTACCGGTTGGTATCAGTGCGCCGGGTTTCTCAATCGCTGATCCATTAGCAGTGACGGACAGAGATAAAGCAAGTTGCGGTGTCATTGTGGTGGCTTGTCCACGATAAAAAACATCTGCTGTACTTTCTACATTGGCGGTTCTGGCAACGATCAGTGCTTTGTAAATACCCGAAATAGCCGTACTCGTGGTTGTGCAATTACCGGTAGTGCCTGGTTGAATGGAAGCAATCGTGCATAGTGATTCCCAGTTACCCAGAGCCGGGAGTTTCTGACGGCCTCTGATTACCACGTTGTTCAGAACTGTCTGGCCGTCGTTAGTCACCGAGTAACGCCAGTCAATGGTTGTACCCTGGGTCAGGTCGGAACCCGGTTTCGCAGTAGGCAGACCATTGGTAGTGACTTCCAGAGACAGTGCAGGAACGGAACCTTGCTCACCTTTATAAAAAGCTATCGATGAGGACTCAATAATATCACCCGTACTGGTGGTGCCTCGTACAACCGTTAATGCCTTGTAGGTGTTTTCAATAGCCAGATCAAAAACTTCACAGCTTGCAGACTTGCCTGACTCGATAGCGCCAAGGGTGCAGGCGATTTCCCATGGACCAACTACGGGTAGTTTTTGACGGGTGAGTATTTGCACATCCTGTAGCGTAGTATTGCCATCATTCTTTGCTGTGTAGGTCCAGGTAAGATTTGTACCTGCAGAAACTGTTGGGCCGGGTTTACGGGTGTCTTGAGCATTGAGTCGGGTTTGTATTGTTAATGCAGGCTCTGGTTCAGGTGTGGGCGGTGACGGTTTGCTGAAGCGATAGACAAATACGTCTGTACCAATGGTATCGTCCGGTACAAGATTGTTATCAAGTAAAACAAGCGCTATAGAGTTACCATCGGAACTGATTTGTCTATTGTACGTTTGTGGTAATTCATCCAGGAGGGTTTTTTCTCCAGTTACTCGATTAAGGGAGTAGAACTGGATACTCGTATCCTTTGGTACTTCATAGATAATAAAACGGTTGTCGAGTGTAAAGGATGGGTTAGATGCCTCAGCGTCCACAGGGAGTGACAGGACGGTTTCTCCTGCCACTCTATTGTAGACCGTTAGAGTGCTAGTGCTGTAATTTATAAAAGTAATGTAATCACCGTCACGACTGATAGATGAAGTGATGGCGTAACTGTCAGTAACAGTAACAGGCATTGTTTCGCCAGTTGTCTGATCATAAACAAATAAATTAGTCGTTCTCCTGGAAAAACCCAAAAACAGGATATAACGACCGTCATCACTGATCGATGGAAAAGAATTATTAAACGCATCATCGATAGTAGCTGTTACAGGCGTTGTTTCACTGGTTAGCTGATCATGTACCAGAATGTCTCTGTTTTTTACGTAGTGAATTTGACCTGTTACTGGATCGATATTCGAAATCGGCTTAAATACAATAAAACGGCCATCGTAATTGAATATTGGCTTTAGATTTCCATAAGCCAGGAAACGAGTTTCGCCCGTTACTCGGTCATGAATATGGGTGACAGGTACCCTTGGCCTTTGATCATTGTCCACTGTGAATGATACATAACGGCCATCGCCACTAATGGATGGGTTGGTTGAGTGGAAAGGCATTTCTGCCCCATCACTGGCGACAGAGATGCGAGTCGTTTCGCTGCTTAGCTGATCATGAACAAATATGTCATCGACATTATTGTGGTCGTTGGGTACAAGATTGCTTGCGCTAGATCTAAAGGCAATATACTGACCGTCTGCACTGATTGACAACTGAGTAGAGACGCCATTGCCCTCAGAGCCATCACTGGCCACGGAAATACGAGTATAGGCTTTCTGTCCGAAATAAAATGCATCGGCAGAGACGCTACTTGCTTCACCTGCGCTGGTGGTGCCACGGGCAGCGACCAGGATTTTGTGTATCCCTTCAGCGGCTTGATCGAATGCTTCACAGAAGCCAGTGTTACCCGCTGCGATTGTTCCGATAACACACAAAGGTTCCCAGTTACCTAGCTCAGGTTGTTTCTGGCGACCTGTAACGGTGACATTATTAATCGGCACACGACCATCGTTCGTCACGGTGTATTTCCAGGTTATGGCTTCACCTATGACAATTATTCGTGGTTTTGTATCACCTCCACGAGGCCCTAGTAGTGGTTTTAATGCACTTTCCTGATTCGCCTCGATTTCCAGAATGGGGTTGAAAGCACTGGCATTCACTGCGCTGCAGAGCAGCATGCTTACCAGGACTAAAAAATATTTTTTCATGCTCTTTTCCTTGTTAAAATAGTGCATTTCCAGTTGTGCTGGGCAGATGTAAGCTCTGCCCCATCTATCTGTAGTAATTACCGCTACATCGCATCAATCCACTGTCCAATCACATTCACCGCTTCCTGATCAATCACATGACTCGAAAGCGGTGGCATTCTGTTGCCATCAAGACGGTTCATGCGCTGCCATAAAACACTCTGCGATTTTGATCCGGCTTTAATGATCAGGGCACCGCTGATACCTAAATCACTCGCCAGTGGAATTACTCCGATGGTATTCATGTTGGCGTTGGAGGTTCCCAGTCTCAGGTCAATGTCTACGGGTGTCGTGCCATTGGGTTGATGGCATTGCGCGCAGTTGACATCCAGATAAGTCCGGGCACGGGACTCTATTGATGCCGAGTCATTATCAAGTGCTGGTAGCGAAGCATAACTGGCGGCATCATCAATTGGGCTGTCGAACATGTCGATGTTATCCCAGCTGCGTAATTGATTGTCGACTACGCCGTTATAGTTGAAATCACGATTGAGCTGCGGTGTTGTCAAACCCAGCGTAAAGTTTGCCGCTGCAGTATGGCAGGCGATGCAATCGGTGCGGCTAGGGTATTCATACAGTTGCGCGCGGCTATTACCGTTGCGAGTCGTAATAGTGAGTTGTTCTGTTTGACGACCGGATAGCAAGCTGGCATCAGTGCCCTGGCTATTCCAGCGATAGGTGAATCCCTGCCATCCCTGCTGTTGCGTATGCAGCAGTAGACGGGTTTCCAGACGTTTCCGACTGTCTGGATTACCTTCGGTCATTTCCATTTCAAAATGCTTAACGACGACAGTGCCTTGCGGAAAGTTCCAGCCCTGAGTCGGGCTGAAGCCGACTTTCTTATCGTCAGGCACGGCGACCCAGCGTCGCTTGATGGCATTGTCTGAATGGAATGGGTGGTTAATGTCGTACTCGATGAAACCGCTGGCCACTTGCAGTGCTGCCATGTTGGTGAATATGCCTGTTTCAGATAACCGATCAGGAATGTTGCCTCCGGTACCGGCGGCTTCAACCAGTCCATAGATGCCCTGGGTACGAGAAACGACATAGAGCTCACCCGCATTGTCTTCACCGAATGACGTTGGGCGGCGCGCAGTCGCTAACGCAGTATTACCCGTCACTGTGTTGCCATCATAGTCGAGTGCGGAAACGGTGCCGGTAACAAAGTCTGCATAAATATAGCGGCCTAATAACGAAGGCGTTTTGTTGCCGCGATAGACGTAGCCACCGATAACAGCAAATCCGACACTGTGATCATAAGAGAATAAAGGCGGTATGAAATCCGTTAGTGGCAAGGTGTTTGCCGAGTCATTAAAGACGGCAGTCCCTTCCAGAACACGCCAGCCGTAGTTGCCACCGGATTCAACCCGATTGATTTCTTCGGTATTCGATTCTCCAACATCTCCCAGCCAGAGATCCCCCGTCTGGCGATCAAAGGAAAAACGGAACGGGTTGCGAAAACCATAGGCATAAATTTCTTCTCGTACACCCACCTGACCAACGAATGGATTATCAGCTGGAATATCATACGCTGTGTTGGGGTTTTCAGGGTGAACGTCGATTCGTAACAGGCTACCCAGTAATACCGCTCTGTTCTGTGCATTATTATCCGCATCGCCACCTGTGCTGCCATCCCCCAGCGCGATATACAGGAAGCCGTCCGGGCCAAATGCCAGCATGCCACCATTATGATTCTGGGCAGGTTGTGGAATTTCAAGGATGACTTTCTCTGAACTGAGTTCAATTAGATCTGAGATTGGATCCCAGGTAAAGCGGGCAATGACAGAGCGGCGTGGAATTTCCAGTGAATAATGCACATAGAGATAATGGTTCTGTGTGAATGCCGGGTCGAATGCCAGACCCAGTAAACCCTGTTCACTGCGCGATATAATGCGGTTACTGATGTCCAGTACGACTCTCGTTTGGGTCGTCGAAGCATCGTCTGGAAAAGCATGAATTAGCCCATGTTGCTCAACAACAACCAGGCGATCATCTTCCGGGTGTGCGGTCAGGTACAACGAATCCTTGAAACGCAGGTTGGGGAATTTGTCTTCCAGTGTGTAGTCACCCAGTGGCAACCCTTCACCGGGAAGCGAGAGAGTTGCCAGTGGCGCACGATTGGTTAAACCAAAGGGATCGGTTGTGGTTCCACCGCCTGTATAAAATGAGAGGTGGGTTGCTTCAGTACGAGCACCCGTTGCACTGATATTTTGAGCAAGAATGAGAGCCTTATAACTCCCTGAAATAGCCGAGCTTGTTGAAGTACAGCTTTTCGTAGACCCTGGTTGAATGAGGGTGATTGAGCAAAGGTCTTCCCAGTTTCCCAGTGTTGGGAGTTTCTGGCGCCCACGCACGGTAACTGAACTCAGCGTTCTATTGCCTGTGTTCGTAACATGATAAGCCCAGTTGACTGTACTCCCGGTTGATATGGTTGGCCCTGGTTTTGCGGAGTTCTGACCATTTACCTGAGTTTGTAACGTCAGGGATAGTTGTGGTGTAGTGCCAGCACCGCCGGTATAAAATGCAATGTTTGTTGCTTCAGCACGCCCTGTTGCACTGATGTTTTGCGCAAGAATCAGGGCTTTATATGTGCCTGAAATCGCTGCGCTCGTAGACGTACAGTTTTTTGTTGTACCCGGTTGAATACGACTGATCGTGCAAAGATCTTCCCAGTTGCCCTGAGCGGGTAATTTCTGCCGGCCACGAATATTAACCGTATCAAGCGTTGTATTGCCTGTGTTTGTTACTGCGTAAGTCCAGTTCACAGCGCTTCCGTTCGATACGGAAGGCCCAGGCTTTGCCGTACCCAGGTTATTAATCAGGGTTTGTAATGACAATGATGATTGCGGTGTTGTTGACCCTGTGCCCTGGTAAAAAACATCAGCCTTGTCTTCAACATTCTCTCCCGTTGCGAGCGAAGACCGAGCGACAACCAGCGCTTTATACGTGCCGGAAATTGCTAACGCGCTTGAACTGCAATTTTTAGTTGCACCAACCGCGATGGTTGTGAAAGAACACAATGTTTCCCAGTCACCCAGAGCAGGCACTTTCTGGCGACCAGTAATGAGAATATTTTGCAGGGCCGCATTGCCCGTGTTAGTGACAGAATAACGCCAGTTAACAGTACTTCCCGGCTGTACCGCCGGGCCGGGCTTGTCCGTTGCTAATCCATTCGCAGTCGTTGTTAAAGACAGGGAAAGCTGGCCTGCTGCCCCAGGCTCGCCGGTATAAAAACCAATGACTGAGTTTTCAACAGCAACGTTGGAGGGTGTTGTCGCCCGCGCAACAAGCAGTGTTTTATAGAGACCCAGGATAATTGTGTCAGTTGATGTGCAACGCCCTGTTGCACCTGGCTGGATGGATGCAATGGTGCAAAGTGATTCCCAGTTTCCCAGTGACGGCAATTTACGGCGGCCTCTGACTTCAACCGCATTCAGAACAGTGGAGCCACTATTGGTAACTGAGTAGGCCCAGTGTACTGTCGTGTTTGCCGTTAACATCGGACCGGGCTTTTCAGTTGAAAGACTATTAGCCTCAACGTTTAACGAGAGTGCAGGTACACTGCCTTGCTCACCTTTATAAAAGGCAAAAGATGAAGATTCAATTGTGCCACCAGCCACCGTAGTAGCGCGACTAACAACTAATGCTTTATAAATGCCAGCGATTGCAAGGTCAGGCACTTCGCAGGTAGCTGAGTTTCCTGGTGCAATTTGGTCAATTACACAGGCTGTTTCCCAGACACCCAGTGAAGGAAGCTTACGGCGCACACGTACTTCAACATTCTGCAATATAGCGTTACCCTCATTCGCAGCGGTGTAGGTCCAGGTCAGGTTGCTACCAACGGACACGCTGGGGCCGGGCTTTGTCGTTGGCTGGCCGTTAAGTTCTGCCTGAATGCTGAGCTCTGGCCTGTTTCCAGAAGGCAGCGTCTTTTGGTTCTCGTAAAGAAAGACATCGTCTGAGATATTCAAGTCATCAACAACCAGGCCAGAGAAATTTGTGGCAAAAGCTGTAAATCGTCCATCGGCACTGAATGACAGGCCAGAGAATTGCCCAGGTGACGAAGTAAGAAGGGTTGTTTCACCGTTGATTCGATTGTAAGCAAATATTTCAAAAGTAGTGCCAAAAAAAATGAATTGATTGTCAGCACTGATCGATGGGGAACGGGAGAACATTTGTGCAGCATCGTCGAATACAGAAGCCTGTCGGGTTTCACCCGCGACCCTGTCAAATACGAAAATATCAGAAGTACCATCGGTGTCACCCGCCACAAGATTACCAGCAAACGACTGGAAGACTGCATAGCGTCCATCGATACTGATTGAAGGAGAATAAGAACGCCCATTGCCTTCGATACCTCTACTTGATACGGAGATACGTGTCGTTTGGCCTGAATTTCGATCGTGAATAAAACTATCTTGCAAGTTGTTAGTATCGCCTGATACTAAATTGCTGGCGCGTGATGAAAAACCTACGTAGCGCCCATCACCGCTAATCGTTGCTGAACTGCTATGATTATTTCCCTCAGAACCGGTAGAACTTACAGAGACACGGGTCGTTTCGCCAGTGTTTCGATCATGAACAAAAATATCTGACTTCGCATTAAAATCACCCGCGACAAGATTGGTAGCAGATGATCCAAATTCAATAAAACGGCCATCAGCACTGACAGATGGATGAAAGGATTCCTGGTTTCCTTCAATACCATCACTGTCTATTGAAACACGCGTGGTTTCCTGTGTTACCCGGTCATGTAAAAAAACATCTCTTGTTTCGTTGGTATCATCAGGCACCAGGTTTTCGGCATAAGAGCTAAAGACAACATAGCGTCCATTAGCGCTGATGGCGGGTAGAGGGAATTCATTTTGATCACCGCTCGTAAGCGCCTGAGAACCATCGCTGGCAACCGAAACACGGCTAACTTGCTCCGTTATTTTGTCATAAACAAAAACATCTACTCTATCATTTGTGTCATCAGGTACCAGGTTATTGGCAGCAGATCTGAATACAACAGAAAGACCATCAGCACTAATTGAAGAAGCATTTGATTGACGATTACCTTCAGAACCATTGTTAGCAACTGAAATTCGAATGAATGAAGAGCCCAGGTAAAAAGCAGAGATAGAAGATTCTATTATTTCATTAGCAGGAGTATTACCACGCACAATGACCAGAGCTTTGTAACCCCCTTCAATAATATTTTCTGATGCTACGCATGAAGCAGCTTTTCCTGACTCAATTGTACCGAGGCTACATACCGTTTCCCAGGCGCCAATAGCGGGTGCCTTCTGTCGTTTCAGTACTTGCACATTGTGTAATGTCAAAATGCCATTATTGTTTGCAGAGTAGCGCCAGGCAGCGTTTGTGTCTGACTGCAGGATAGGGCCAGGTTTTTCTGTTGGTTGACTGTTGATCTCTACATCAACAATGATAGCATTCGCGGTATTCAGTGCCGCGTTAACCGGCAGTACTAAAGCCAGCAGTAATGCCAATGTTATTTTTTTAAAAAAGGATGACGAGTGTATTGATGCTATATCTGTCAACATGAGTGTGCCCTCAGGCGTGTCTTTAAAGTTATGTGAAAATGGTAGGCGATAGCTGAAAGCACAGTGGAATAACTGTGAAGTATTGATCTGACATTCTTATAATAATGACGCATTTTGTTTTCCCCTGAATGCCGTCTAATCGTGCTGCTTGTCTCTGCCGTTATTATATTTTTTTGTGGCAACAGCTATTTATTGGATATAATCTAGCTTTTATTCGTTCTTATTGCAAGTTTCACATGGCTTTAGCAGTAAGGTATTTACGGTCTTCAGGATGAACGTACATCCTTTAATGCAGGATAATCAGCGATTTAGGTCAGTGATCCCTTCGACGTAACTTCTGTTGCTGTTTTGCATGTTCAACCAATTGTTTAGTAACCATAATAAGAATCGTCACAAAATGTTAAAATTCCCTGAGATTATCCTCCTGCGGCCAGCGATATCCTGGCCCTGGTTTCTCATGCCCAGGGTGCAGTAAAGTGATTATTTTTGTTGCGCCGGGAGTTTCATGGATCCGCTACGCTTATCCACCCTACACATTAGTGACATGACCATCGATCTAATGCCGATAAAAATATCCACCTTGTCTTCAACATTACCCCCATTGTCCAATGTTGATCGCGCCACGATCAAGGCTTTGTAATTATCTGTTATGGCGTCGTTGTCGCGCTGCAACTTTCGGTTACGCCGGGAGCGAGGCTTGTAATGTGCAGGAGGTTGCCCATTCACCCAGTGACGGTAGTTTTTGCCGTTGGGTGATGACGATATTGTGCAAAATGGCATTGCCATCGTTAGTGACGGCGGATGTCCAGTTGATTGCACTGCCAGCAGGCATCGATGCACCGGGTTTATCAATGGCTGAGCCATTGGCGGTAACGGCCAGAGATAACGCAAGTTGCGGTGTGGTTGAGACAGTGCCGGAGCGCATGCGCACAATGATGGAATGCAGTTCGCTGATGCTGCTGGCGGCGTTGATTTCTGCTAGCAGTGCATCATGCGTAGCCTGATCAAAACCTTTGGCTTCCAGCACACCCAGTGCAATGTTGCGTTTTACATCCAATCGTGGATTGGAGCCTGTATTATCTATATCTGCAGACCGGATTCGCAGAATGATGTCATGCAGGGCGCTGACACTGTTAGCTGCATTGATTTCTGCTAGATAAGCATCGTGTGTGATTTGATCAAATGCAGTAGCTTCCAGTAGTTCCAGAGCGATAACCCGTTTCCTTGTCAGGCGATCAGCAGCAGGCGGTGTTATAGGTGGCTCTGTCGTCAGGTAGTCGTACAGGAAAATATCATAAAGATTGTTGTCGTCATCGGGTACAAGGTTGTCGCCGTCTGAACTGATAAAGACTGATACTGTATTATCATCTGTACTTGTCACTTTAGGATATCTTCTCTCAGAAGAGTTGATTCCTTGCGTAATTTCAGATGTTATGTTGTCTATTCGGTCATATATGAAGAGACTAACTGTGCTGTATCCCGCATCATTGGTAAAGGTAACATATCTGCCATCAGCACTGATGGATGCATCTCGACTCCCGTCACTGGCAGGAACTTTAATTGTTTTCCCTGTATGACGATCATGGATAAAAGCATATAACTGAATACCAGTGTTGCCTGTCACGAGGTTATCCGCAACAGAACTGTAAGCAATGTAACGCCCATCACTACTGATTGAAGAATCAGTAGAGTTTCCATTGCTTTCTGAGCCATCACTTGCAACAGAAATAAGCGCGTTAGCTCCCGTTATCCGGTCGTGAACAAAAATATCCTGGCGTCCATTTGTATCATTTGGTACAAGGTCGCTGGAGTGCGATTGAAATGCGAGATAACGACCATCGCCGCTGATTGCGGGAAAGGTAGCAAAGCTATCTGGATTCAAGGGATTTGTTTCACTTGTGAGCTGGTCATGAACAAACAGCTTGTTAAATTTACCAATGAAGGCAATATACTGTCCATCCCTACTGATGGATAGCTGCGGATCCAGGAAGCCGTTTATGTCATCACTGGCGACGGCTATCTGAGTGGTTTCTTCTGAGAGACGGTCATACACATTAACGATCAGGTTGGTACTCGTTTCTGTATAGAAGGCGACATAGCGTCCATCACCACTGATATCTGGTTGATATGAAACACTGTCGTTTCGACTAATAAGAATAGTGGCTCCACTGTCTCGATCCAGCAGATACACGCTGCTATCGTCAGTGTGACTGCCCGTATTCGCGAAAGACGTGTAGGTAACATAACGACCATCATGACTGACTGAAAAGGCTATACCGGCTGCTATCCGTTTAAAGGCTGTGCCTAGATAGAAGGCTTTACGCGATGTTTCAACGCTTGTGCCATCCGCTGTGTTACCACGAGCGGTTACTAATGCGAGGTTATTTCCTTCCTGAATCTGCCCTGAAGCCTCACAGGATCCTGATTGCCCCGCCTCAATGGTGCCGATGCTACAGGCTGTTTCCCAGGCGCCAAGCGTGGGTAATTTTTGACGTCTGAGGACATCAATATTATGCAAAGCTGTATTGCCATCATTGTTTGCCGTATAGCTCCAGGTGACCTCTGTGTTTGCAGAAAGCAGTGGGCCAGGTTTTGTTGTTGGCTGGTTATTTACCTGCGCCTGGACAGTCAGTATATTGAAGTCAGGATTCGAGAGGGCAGTCACAGAGCTGTTTGAAGACAGTTGTCCGGCGTTAACTTCCGAGTCGGCTATTGCAGATGTAGCGAATAAAACGAGGATAAAAGCAATCAAGTTTTTCATAGTGGTTTCTGCCAATGATAATCGATTATGGAGAGTGAATTCATGTGTCTGTCAGCGATATTTGGAGGCGCTGTCGGATAATCGCAAGTTGTTCGTCGTGTTTTTATTATAAATAAAGGTGCGCATTTGTTCCCCCCGGACATGCAGTTTTTAGGAATGATTTTTTATACGCCGTTGTTATTTTTATTCGGACAAGTCATTCATCAATAGATAGATCGTAGCTTATATCCTTTCTTATTTCAAATAGTGCCTGTTATTGTTTACGTTTATTAAACAGTCTGCTGGTTATCTATCCATCAGCTGTCTGGAAAAGCCTTCTGCTTGAATAAGTTGTCTGAGCTGGTTTTTACCCAGCGGAATATTCACGCTGCCACGCGACAGCCGCTTCCTTAATAGTGAGTTCATCCAGCGTGGTCAGCTCGCGATCCTTCAGTAACTGATTCCCTGCAACCCAGACATCAGTAACCTGTTCTCGGCCAG
>JAZGER010000152.1:0-3703 GCA_036478835.1 Gammaproteobacteria bacterium
AGTTCAAGAGAGCCGATAAAAGTGGTGCATCTTATGCGCTGATTCTCGGTGAAGATGAAATTGCAAATCAGACGATCGCGATCAAGCCTTTGCGTGGGCAGGGTGAGCAGGAAGTGCTTGAGCAAAATGTATTAATGGACAGGCTTCGCCAATTGACAGCCTGAATTTGAATGATGTTATGTGTGGGGAATTGATGTGGATATAGATGCTTCAGAAAAAGAGCAGGTTGAGTCGCTGAAGAAGTGGTGGAAAGGCAACGGAACGTCCATCGTCTCAGGTGTTTTGATTGGCGCTTCTGTTCTATTTGGTAGTAAAGCCTGGTTCAGTTACCAGGATAAACAGCAACTGGCCGCATCCGATGCTTATGCTCAGATGCTGGATGCAATGGATAAAAACAACCCCGAGCAAGCGCGTAGTTTTGCCAACATTGTTATTTCTAAATATTCAGGCACTCGCTATGCGCCGCTTACTGCGCTAGGGCTTGCGAAAATAGCGGTTAATGAAGGCTCGCTTGAAGCGGCGCGAGTGCAGCTTGAATGGGCGGTATCGCATGCTGGATCATTAGAGATTGAGCATACGTCGCGGCTGCGTTTAATCCGCGTTCTTATCGGTCTGCAGGACTATTCAGCAGCCAGTGACATGCTTGCAAAAGCCACTGATTCTGGCGTTTATGCCTACCAGTATACCGCCCTGAAAGGCGATTATGAGCTTGCACAGGGAAATAAAGAAGCGGCACGTACTGCCTACCGACAGGCGCTGGATAGTATGCCTGAACAAGCGGTAGATCGGGCGTATCTACAGGCGAAATTTGACAGCATTGCTGTTGTTGATTCTGAGGCCTGATATGTTTTTACGCTTTGCCAGTTGTTGTCTGATCCTGTCGATTTCGGGGTGCTCGGTGTTTTCCGATAAAGACAACGCTGCACAACCGACAAAGCTTGAAGCGATTGATGCGACGGTTTCCTTGAAACGACTTTGGCGTCACGATACGGGTAAGGGTACTGATCAACAACTATTGAAATTGGTGCCGGCGATTAGTGACAGCTACATCTATGTGGCTGATCGTAGTGGTAGCGTTGAAGCATTACAGCTCGAAGATGGCAAACGGCTCTGGAAAACAGAGACGAAAACTGCACTGTCTGCAGGGCCAGGACAGGGAGAAGGTCTGGTGCTGGTGGGTACCAGCGACGGTGAATTGATTGCGCTGGACGAAGAGGATGGCAGTCTCCTCTGGCGTATTTCGGTTTCCAGTGAAGTGCTCGCTATTCCTCGTGTTCATTCTGGCATTGCCCTGGTGCAAACTGCTGACGGCAATGTGACTGGTTATGATAGTCAGTCGGGTGAGCAACGCTGGGTGTTTGATCGAACCGAACCTGTACTGACTTTACGCGGAACCAGTAGCCCCGTGATCATTGACGGCATTGCGCTCGTGGGTTTTGCCAGCGGAAAACTGGCTGCGCTGGATGTCGAGTCCGGGCGGCCACTCTGGGAGAGTAGTATTTCACTGCCGCGTGGGCGTTCTGAAATCGAACGGTTGGTGGATGTAGATTCTGATCCTGTCGTTGCTCAGGGCATTTTGTATGCCGGCAGTTTTCAGGGCAGCCTTGCGGCGATTGATTTAAGCGGTGGCAGCATTCTGTGGAAACGAGATTTATCGGCGCATTCTGGGATGAGTGTTGATTCGGGCCAACTGTATACCACAGATGATAGTAGTCAGGTCTGGGCCCTTGATATCAGCAATGGTCGTTCCATGTGGAAGCAGGATAAACTGAAGCACCGTCATTTAACTGGCCCAGTGACCTTTGATGATTTTATTGCTGTGGGTGACCTGGAAGGCTACGTGCACTTATTGTCTAAAGAAGACGGACATTTTCTTGGTCGTATAAAAGTCGGGAAAGCCGGGATTCAGTCTGTGCCAGTACGCATTAACGACACACTGCTCGTGCTTGGTGCAGGGGGTAACCTTGGGTTATTTTCTCATTCAACTGCGGAAAAAAAACAAACCGCCAATAAGGATTGATGCTTTTTTATGCGGCCAGTAATTGCGCTTGTAGGGCGGCCTAATGTTGGCAAGTCTACTTTATTTAACCGTTTAACCCGAAGCCGGGATGCACTGGTTGCCGATTTCCCAGGGCTCACCCGTGATCGGCAGTATGGTGACGGTCGCGTTGGAGAGAAGCCTTATATTGTGATTGATACCGGCGGGCTGGTGACAGGCGCTGAAGAAGGTATCGATGAATACATGGCTGAGCAGGTCTGGATGGCCATTGATGAAGCGGACTGCATCTTGTTTCTCCTCGATGCACGTGATGGTATTAACCTCAGTGATGAGCACATTTCTGAGCGCCTGCGGCGTACGGGCAAGCCGATTTTTCTGGTGTTAAATAAAGCCGACGGACAAAATTCAGATGCCATTCTAATGGACGCTTACGCTTTAGGGCTTGGCGAACCGGCAGCGATTGCTGCCAGTCGTGGCAGTGGTGTCACGCGCTTAATGGATCATGTGCTGGAGTCGTTTCCCGATGCACCTGAGCAAAGTGATCAGATAGAGGATCCACTCGAAGGAATCAAGGTCGCGGTCGTCGGTCGGCCCAATGTGGGTAAATCAACGCTGATTAATCGTATCCTTGGAGAAGAGCGGGTGCTGGCATTTGACGAGCCAGGCACCACTCGTGACAGCATTCACATTCCCTTTGAAAGAGAAGGGCAGAAATACACGCTAATTGATACGGCGGGCGTTCGTCGCCGAAGCCGGGTCAATGAAATGATCGAGAAATTTAGTGTCGTTAAGACATTAAAGGCTATTATCGATTCGCATGTGGTTGTACTGGTGCTAGATGCGCACAGCGAAGGAGTGGCTGAGCAGGACGCGACCCTTGCCGGTCATATCATCGAGCAGGGACGAGCTGTTGTCATCGCTATTAATAAATGGGATGGCCTCGATAATGAGCAGAAAGAGTGGTACAAGCGTGAGCTTGAGCGCCGGCTGCCCTTTATGGATTTTGCCGAACAGTTTTTTATATCGGCATTGCACGGCACAGGCGTAGGACATCTATACGAAGCAATTGACCAGGCGTACCATGCTGCGCGTATCGATATTGCTACGCCTGATTTGACCAGGATGGTTGAAAAGGCTGTTCAATCCCATCAGCCGCCGCTGGTTAGAGGGCGTCGCATTAAACTGCGTTACGCACATCAGGGTGGGCATAACCCGCCGTTAATCGTTATCCATGGTAACCAGACCAATCGCCTGCCGCATACTTATAAGCGATATCTGATTAATTACTTTCGTTCAGCTTTAAAATTAACCGGTACCCCCTTGAGAGTTCAGTTCAATACGAGCGATAATCCCTTTGCGGGGCGGCGTAATAAATTAACGCCCAGGCAGGAACGCAAGCGTAAGCGTATGCTTAAGCATTTAAAAAACTAGGTTTGATATCCTTGAGTGGATGAGTAGGTAAAATGAAATTCCTGAAAACAGGTTTAGTGTTGGCTTTGATTGTTCTGGTTGGGGGCTGCGCTCATATACCCCCACATGAAGATGCGCTGGATCCCCTGATTAAAGCCAACCGTGTTAGTTATGCGCTGAATGATGGACTAGACCGAGCCGTATTGAAGCCGGCCGCCAAAGGCTATCGACGCGCTGTCTCCTCCCCTGTCAAACAGGGGGTCAGAAACTTTTTTAATAACCTGGGAGAGCCAC
>JAZGER010000153.1:0-7771 GCA_036478835.1 Gammaproteobacteria bacterium
ACAAAATTAACCGGCCTTCCGCATCGGTGTTAAGTACTTCGATGGTCTTTCCGGACATGCTGGTGACCACATCACCAGGCTTCGATGCATCGCCATCCGGCAGGTTTTCTGTCGTCGGGATAATGCCAACCACATTTAGTGGCAGCTCCATCTCTACAATCGCTTCCATAGTGCCCATGACACTAGCAGCCCCGCACATGTCGAACTTCATTTCGTCCATTGATGCGCCAGGTTTAATCGAGATACCTCCTGAATCAAAGGTGACGCCTTTGCCAACGAGTACAACAGGTTTTTCATCTTTATTACCACCAGAATACTCCAGTGTGATGAGTTTGGCGGGTTCACGGCTGCCACGGGAGACTGATAACAAAGAGCCCATACCCAGTTTTTCCATGGCGCTTTCGTTAAGCACGCTGACTTTGAGTTTTTTATGATGCTTTCCAAGATCCTGAGCAGTTTGAGCCAGGTCCGTCGGTGTGCACATGTTGCCCGGTAAATTGCCCAGGCGGCGGCAAGTATTCATGCCTTCGCCAATGGCTTTGCCCTGGGAAAGCCCGTCCCGCGCTTCTTTAAGCAGTGATGGCTCTGTTAAGCCAATCGCCAGCTTACGCAAAGGATGTTTTGGTGGTTTGTAGTCACTTTTTGTTTCATCAAACCGATAGACCGCATCCTGGCTAACAATCGCAGTCTGGCGACATTTCCATTCGAGAGATTTGTCTGCAAGATCCAGTTCAGGCAGAAAACTGGTAGCCTCTTTGACAGTCAGGCTATTCAGTTTTGCAGCGACTTTTCGGCTAACTGACTGAAAGGTCTTTGCGTCGAATGTCTTTTTTGCGCCGCAGCCAACAACCAGAATGCGCTCAGCTTCGCAACGCCCTTTCGGTTGATGAATCAGAGTGAGCGACCCACAGCCAGAATCAATATCACCAGATTTAAGTAAACCAGCCAGTTGACCTCGGCAAGCCTTATTGAGCGTTTCTGCCGCAGCACTCATCTGTCGAGCTGAAAAGACGGCGACGACAACACAGGCGGTTCGTACTTTATTTGGGGCGTCAGTTTTGGCGATAAAATCCATTCTCTACTCCTTACGTATTAAATATTATTCGTGTGCAATTGCAGTGCTCAGTGTTTCTGGCTATGGTAGCGAATTATGAACCTGCTGAAATATCGATATGTTACAACACCCGATGGGTATTTTGATACCGTCTATGAAATCTTCTACCCTGTTTGTTGATTGACCCGTGGCGTACAAGGTAATTGCCCGGTCGCTGAATCAGGAAGTCTTGCGCAGCTGGTTAATGATGTTATTTTTGCTCTGGTTTGTCTTGCTGGGCGGGCGTTTCTCCCTGTATCTTGCACAGGCAGCGACGGGTCAATTACCGGGTTCTATGGTGCTCTCACTCACATTACTCAAATCGTTCAGTTTTGCTGTTTTTGCTATGCCAGTGGCCTTTTTTTTCGCTATTCTGATCGTCCTTGGGCGTTGGAACAGAGACCTGGAATCGGTCGCACTGGCGGCAAGTGGTCTGGGGCCTTTGGATTATTTTCGGTTGTTTTTACCTGCTGCATTGCTCATCGCAATGGCGAACGCTGCACTGTCGTTATATGCCGTTCCTGAATCCATCGATCTGGGAAACCGCCTGAAGGCGAAAGCGACGCAGGCCGCAGATATCAAGCTGTGGCGTGCTGGGCGTTTTATGTCGCTACAGGAAGGTAAGCTGCTGTTATTTGCAGATGCGCTATCTGATGATGGTGAGACGATGCTCAATGTGTTTGTACAGTTTCGAGAGGGTGCGTCACAAATGCTGGTATCTGCAGAAAAAGCCGTGCGTTATATTGATGAAGTCACGCAGACGCGTTACATCATGATGGTGAATGGCTATCGTTATGATGGTTTGCCGGGTCAGTCTAGCTATCGACAAATGAAATTTAAAGAATACGGTTTGCAGGTTGGTAAGGTGGCATCCTCAGCGAAGAAATGGAGCGCAATGCCCACTCGGCAGCTTGGATCGTCTAGTGAGCTGTCGGCGTATGCTGAGTTACAGGATCGTTTGTCGAGGCCGGTATCGGTTATTGTATTAACCCTTGCTGGAGTGATACTGGGGCGTTATTTGCCTGGTCGAAGTGCTTATTCGAGTATTATTGTCGGCATTGTTGTGTTTGTTGTTTACTACAATTTAATGGCGGTTATTCGATCCAGCTATATCGAGGGTGAGCGGGTTTTTTTGTCAGGTCTGTGGGTGCATATTGCGCCAGTTGCGCTCGCCTGGGGCGCCGACTATCTTCAACGCTGGTCATCAGGTAGAGGGCGGTCGTGAATCGCCTGTTCTGGTATGTTGCTCGTTCTTTAATTGTCTGGGTCTCGACCGTCTGGGCAGGGTTGCTTTGCTTTGATGCGGTGTTCGCGTTCCTGGGAGAAATCACTGATATTGGAAGAGGCGAGTACGGATTAAAGCAGGTATTTTCCTACACAGCCCTCACATTACCTCGACGCGCCTATGCGCTCTTTCCCATGGCCTGTCTGATCGGTACATTACTTGGGTTGGGAAACCTGGCCGCAAAAAGTGAGCTGGTGGCTGCGCGTGCTTCCGGCGTTTCTATTCGCCGATTGATTGTCTGGAGTTGCCTTGCAGGGATAATGATGTTGCTGATTGCACTCGTGGTCGGTGAGGGCTTAGCCCCGATGACTGAAGCACAGGCAGGGTACTTGCGAAGCCAGGCGATTTTTAATCGGGTTGCCGTGCAGGATGAGCGAGGGGTATGGATTCGTGACAGGCAGCGCTATGTGCATATAGGCAGCGCTATAGAATCTACCCATCTCCAGGATGTACAGGTATTTGAGTTTGATGAAAACCACCGTTTACTGTACGCCAGCCAGGTGAGCGATGCATATTATAATGGTGAAAACTGGACGCTGCATAATGTTTTTCAGACCCAGTTTAACGGGGATATTATCTCGGTTGCCCCGATCCCGGAAGCGACATGGTCGTTACTGATTGATCCCGAGCTAATCGATGTTCTTGCTCAGGGGCCGGATAATATGACCTTACCGGAGTTAAGCCGTTACATCGCCTATCTTAAGGCCAGTGAGATTAGCTCACTTCGGTATCGAATGCATTTCTGGTCTCGCATTATTCAGCCTGTGACGGCCATTGTGATGATTGTGCTAGGTGCGACTTTTGTGCTTGGCAGGCAACAGAGATCAGGCATCGCCTGGCGGCTTTTTATCGGTATCCTTGCCGGTCTGGGGTTTAAGTTATTGAGTGAAGTAGTGTCTCAGGCAGGAATTGTTTACGGGCTTCCTGTGGTTATTAGTGTCGTCGGACCGATCCTGTTGACCGTCTTAATGATTATAGGGCTAATGAAACGACTGGCGATGTAGGCTGACAGCTAACGTGATTTGTTTACAAGTGACTAGAGTCGCCGGGTGCTGTGGACGTCAAGGAGAATGCATCGTGCAAAAATATCAGAATCTGTATTCAGCGTTATTCAGGGTTACCTTTATTTGACTTGAGTTGAACGATTCGTGTTTCAGAAAACTGGTCATGCCATGTCAGTTTGTCTTTGTTGAATAACATCCAGAAAAATCCGATACCGAGAAATAACAGCGAAGGTATTGCGCTGAGATAGCGCAATAGTACATGCCACAGGGTGATGGGCTCTCCATCGATACGTTCTAATCGCAAGCGCCAGGAACGCATTCCCAATGTCTGGCCACCGTGCATCCAGAACCAGGCAAAAAATAGAAAGCAAATAATAAAAAGGTAAGAAGTAAATAATGGGTTTTGTGGACGCATGGCTTCACCCTGGCTAAACGGTAGTACAATTGCAGTCGCAATAAAAAGGACGGCAAGGAGTAAAATTCCATCGTATAGCAGGGCTGCAAGTCGTCGAAAGAGTGATGCAGAGGATAAAGGTTCAGTTTTTGTATTTGTCACCATAGGCAGTGAATTATACGCTCACTTTTCTGCTGACAGCGAATCGCGCAAGCATCTAGTGACAAGAGTTATACCCTATGGTAAGAATAGAGGTTGCCAGCCGGCCAACAACAAGAGAAGAAGTAGATAATGTCTATTTATGCAGAATTGTCAGGAATGGAAGGCGTCATTGCTGCAGGCGAGTACGTGTATCGTGGTGACGGTTTTTCCTGTATTGGAAACCTGGACGATGAACAGGCGCGCATGGCATCTATCATGTGTCGTGCAACGACGATGGGTGTCAGCATGCAGACAGAAATAGTGTGTGCCAATTCAGAGGATTGCCCCTTTGAAACAGCCCATGGCTGGGTTGTACGAGGGCCGCAATTCAGTGTTTGCGTTGTGGCCAACGTATTTTGCTTTGTGCAGAATAATGAGGGCGTTCTTAATACCATTATCACTTACATGCGTGACCATTTAAAAGATCACCAGCAATTGATTTAAAGGCGGATATAGACAATATGACTGATATTAATAATTTAATGCAGCTGGAGGGTGCGGTAGCCGCTTTCCAGTTTTCTGACCGTGGAGAATTAGGCGAGCACAACATTGCTGATGACTCCGGTCTGTCAACATCGACTCTGGATTTATTGGCTCATGTGTTTGTTGCCAATATGGCGATTGCTGCTATGCAGGCGCGCGGTTGGGAGAATATGACAGGTCAGGGTGGCTTTTACCCTGTTGAGGGGTTTACGTTAGTCGGGCTGGAATGGTCTGCTGTTGCTAACGGGAACTATGGAGTGATCCTGGGTAACGAGAAGGCAGATTATGAGCTGGCCTACAAAGCCCTGAGTGCATAAGGAGCTATCATGATAAAGCGATTGCTGATTCTCGATGGTGTTTTTGCTATTTGCCGATTCAGGGATGACGGGTCTTATGTCGAGGGCTATGGTGTTATGCCTGAGGAAATGATGCGGGGTCTGGCAAAATTTGCCCACGATTATAAGCGCATGGTTCAGGGTAATACGGATCAACTTGCGATGTTTACCCAGGTGTCTGGCTGGACGCCTCCTGGTGGATGGATAGTGCGTGGAAAGGAAAAATCAGTCTGCAGCGTGGGAAATCTCGCCTGTCTGGTCGATCATAAGGAAGGCTCTGTTTCAGATGTGATGAAAGAGCTGGCAGACGCTTCTAGCTATTAAATCCTTCAAAAATCACAGGACTGCCCCCTGTTTGGAGCCAGGCGCACCATAAGCTGTTACTATGTTCGTTCGAACAGTTTAAGGACTATGAACAACGTGACTAAATCAGACGATAGCGGGCAGATTAGCGCCGTTATTATCCCCCGCCAGGACCATCCTGTTTCCACATCTCGCTTCAGTGAAGCGGCGCTTAATGTTTTGAATCGACTCAACAATGAAGGCTACAAGGCATGCCTTGTGGGTGGTGCGGTGCGTGACCTTGTTCTGGGGCGTGAGCCCAAGGATTTTGATGTCGGGACCGATGCACATCCTGAGCAGGTGCGCGGTCTGTTTCGCAATGCCCGGTTAATTGGCCGACGGTTCCGTCTGGCTCATGTTCGTTTTCGCGGTGAAATTATTGAGGTCGCGACGTTTCGAGCACATCATGATGCCAGGGACGATAAGCAGGATGCGGCATTGAGCGATGAAGGGCGTATCCTGCGCGATAATGTGTATGGAACGATCGAAGAGGATGTGATTCGCCGCGATTTCACCGTTAACGCTCTTTATTACGATATCAAGGACCATTCGATCATTGATTTTGTCGGCGGGATGCAGGATCTGGAATTAGGTGTGTTGCGTTTGATTGGTGATCCTGACCAGCGTTATCGGGAAGACCCTGTTCGGATGCTGCGAGCCATTCGTTTTTCTGCCAAGCTGGGGTTTACGATTGAACAGGCTTCAGAAGAGGCGATAACCGCGAATGCATCACTATTATCAAATGTCCCCGCAGCACGCTATTTTGATGAGGTGTTGAAATTATTTCTCGGCCACTGTGCATTGACGACATTTGAAAAATTACGCCATTACGGTTTGTTTGCCTACCTCTTCCCTGCGACGGATACAGTGCTGGAAACTGAAGAGCATAATTTTCCGTTAATGCTAGTCAGTCAGGCGTTGCGAAATACAGACCAACGTCTGGCAGAAGGTAAACATGTAACGCCGGCCTTTTTGTTTGCGGCCTTTCTTTGGGAGCCCGTGCGGTTAAGAGCTGCTGAATTAGTGGTAAATGGTGCGAGCCCGATTGAAGCATTGCAGATTGCCGGTAACCAGATTACGGGCGATCAGGTGAAAACGATTGCGATTCCAAAGCGCTTCAGCTACCCCATGCGAGAGATTTGGAACTTGCAGGCCAGGCTGGACCGGCGTTTTGGGAAGATGCCATATAAGGTTTTGGACCACCCGCGTTTTCGTGCAGCCTATGACTTTTTACTTTTACGTTGTGGCGCTGGAGAAGCAGACCAGGAGCTTGGGGACTGGTGGACACGTTTTCAGGAAGTGTCTGATAATGAACGCCAGGAAATGATTAAACTGGTACCCAGTAATCCTGCCAGGGGGAATAAAAAGAGACGGCGTAAAAAGAAAAAATCCAGTGAGAAAGATGCCTGAGACTTGCCTCGTATATATTGGGTTAGGTAGCAATATTGAAAATCCAGTTCGCCAGCTGTCGGTCGCGTTTTTAGAGCTTAACGAGCTATCTGAGACATGTCTTGTCGCACATTCTTCCCTCTATCAGAGTGCGCCGATGGGGCCGCAGGATCAGCCAGATTATATAAATGCTGTGGCGCAATTGAAAACGGCTCTTATTCCAACTGATTTACTTGACTGCTTACAGTATATAGAGCGGGAGCATAAGCGCGTGAGAAGTCGGCATTGGGGGGAACGCACGCTTGACCTTGATATATTGCTGTATGGTGATGAGAAGATTAATAGTGATCGATTAACTGTGCCTCACCCTGGCATGACAAAAAGAAATTTTGTGCTGTACCCATTATCCGAACTAGATTCTACGATAACGATTCCTGGAAAGGGGGCGCTTGTGGACTGGGTTGATCGGTCGTCACAGCGAGGTCTGCAGAGACTCACAATTGAAAGCGGCGCAATTAAAAATAATTGTAATAATAAATAGTTGATTATGAAGACTGAGAAAACGGGTTTTATTGTTGTAGAGGGGCCGATTGGTGTTGGCAAAACCTCGTTGGCCAAACGCCTTGCCACTACCTACGAAAGTGACCTAATTCTGGAGGGTGCTGTTGATAATCCGTTTCTTGAACGTTTTTACAGCAATCCAAAACAGGGCGCATTTCAGACGCAGTTATTTTTTCTGATGCAGCGCGCACAGCAAATGCAGGAACTGCGTCAGGGTGACATGTTCCAGCCAGTACGTGTGTCAGATTTCCTGATGGAGAAGGACAGACTTTTTGCTGAGATGACGCTGGATGCTGAGGAATTCAAATTATATGAACAAGTCTTTTCGCATCTTGCCGTCGATGCCCCAGTGCCGGACAAGGTCATTTATCTGCAGGCATCAGTAGATACCTTGTTGAAGCGTATTTCCCAGCGAGGTATTCCTTACGAGCGACATATAGACAAGGCGTATTTGCAACGATTATGTGATGCATATGCCCGTTTCTTCCACTATTATGATGATGCCCCTTTGTTGATTGTCAATGCAGATGAAATCAATCTGGTGAGCTCGAATGAAGATTATGAAGCGTTGCTTGGTCGCCTGGCCGAAACGGAAAGCGGGCGGCACTTCTTTAATCCTATGCCGGTAGCGTTGAAGGTATAAACTTCCCATCACGGGAATATTTCACATTATTTCGAAAGGTA
>JAZGER010000154.1:0-14459 GCA_036478835.1 Gammaproteobacteria bacterium
TCAATGGCTGCTCGTGAAATAATGGACAGCATTGGTATTGGACAAAAATACTGTAACGAAATTATTGGCAAGGTCTTCGTTATTGGGAATAACCTTGGTTTGCCTGAGCCTGCCCTGGCCGATACCCTCGAAGGTCTTGAAGAAGAGGTTGAAGAAGAAACCGGCGCTAAGGTGCTCTTCCCTCTGGATGTTAAGGGTGCTGATATTTTGCTTATTACACCTTCCGCTGACTTCTTTGCTGAGCCTCACGTTGATGGTTTAATTGGATACGCCAAAGTTTTCCATGAGGCAGGAGCCTCATGGACGATCAGTTCAAGCGCCAGTGAAGCGGCTAACTTTGGAATGTTCATTGGTAGCTATGACAACATGCGTAACATCTCAATGAGAATACGCGAGGCTGCGATCGAACTTGGTGTTAAACGTATTATCTTCGGCGAATGTGGTCACGCATGGCGTGTAGGCTACAGCTTTTTAAATACGCTCGCAGGCCCTTTTGATTTTCTGGACCCAAATTATCCAATACCACAGCATATTTGTGAGTACACGCATGACTTGATTGAGAAAGGCAAGCTGAAGTTTGATAAGACTGAAAATGACCATATGACCTTAACTTACCATGACTCCTGTAATGTGGCTCGTGGTTCGCGTATGAGTGACAAACCGGGTGGTCAATTTACGATACCCAGAGATATCATTAAAGCCGTCTGTAATAACTTTTATGATATGGACAGGGATACGATTGGAGAATCTACTTTTTGCTGCGGCGGCGGCGGCGGAATTTTAACTGATGATTTGATCGAGATTCGTGTCAAAGGCGCGTTACCTCGAATGCAGGCATTGACTAACGTGGTGAAAGATCACGGTGTAACTCATATGGCAGCGATTTGCGCCATCTGTAAAAGTCAATTTTCAAAAGTTTTCCCTTATTACGATTTAACAATGGATCAGATTGTTAGCCTGCATCAGCTGGTTAGTAATGCGATCATCCTTAGTGATGCAACCGTACAAAAAACGGATGCAGACGAATAATTAGTATTTTTTTGTAACTTGAATCTATTTTTGATTCCCTGACAGGAGAAAGGCATGGCTACTTCTCGTGATGACGACAAATTAACGTTCCGTATGTATGAAGACGGAGACCATAAATGGGATAACTGGACAAAAGATATTTTTGATGGGGATCACTCACACAAATGTCCTACTTATGTACAGCGAACACCACCCTGTCAGGGTAGTTGCCCATCTGGGGAAGACATTCGCGGTTGGCTAGACATCGTTCGTGGAATCGAAGTCCCACCTGAAGGTACTAGCATGTCAGAATACGCATTTCAGCGTTCGACTGACGCAAATCCTTTCCCTTCCATGATGGGTCGTGTTTGCCCTGCGCCCTGTGAAGACGGCTGTAACCGCAACAATGTCGAAGACTTTGTCGGCATTAACTCAGTCGAACAGTACATTGGCGACACAGCGCAGACTGAAGGCTATAAATTTGCTGCTGCCCCTGCACTAACTGGCAAAAAAGTCGCTATTATTGGTGGCGGCCCTGCGGGTTTGGCTGCTGCTTACCAGCTACGTCGCCGAGGCATTGCCTCCATCGTATTTGATGATCATGATGAGCTGGGCGGTATGTTCCGTTATGGTATTCCTGGTTATCGTACGCCGCGTGCTGTACTCGATCACGAAATCCAGCGTATTGTTGATCTTGGCGATGTTGAGATTAAGCTTAATACACGTATCGGTAAAGATATTTCAGTCGAACAACTTGAAAAAGATTACGATGCAATTCTTTGGGCTATCGGTTGTAAAGCAGGTCGTGGATTACCTGTTCCTGGTTCAGATGCACCAAACTGTGTTTCGGGCGTCGCTTTCCTGGAAGCATTTAACCAGGGCAAAATGCGCGTGACCGGTTCGCGAGTTGTTTGTGTCGGTGGTGGTGATACCTCTATTGATGTTGTCTCAGTCGCACGTCGGCTCGGTAAGATAAAGAAAACAAATCCAAAAGACAAAGAAGAGCATGCAGAAGCCGCTGTTATGGGCTATGTCACGCATGACACTATTGATATTGCCCAACGTGAAGGTGCTGAGGTTACGTTGACTTCGCTCTTCCCTAAAGAAAATATGACGGCAGCAGAGCATGAAGTGATGGATGCGCTTGAAGAAGGCGTGACGATTTTCGATTCTGTGATGCCAATTGAAGTTGTCATTGGCGATGATGGTCGGGCAACCGGGCTGAAGGTTGCCGATTGCGAATTCGTTGATAACAAGCCGACGCCTGTTAAAGGCACAGAGAGAGTTCTCGAAGCAGATATTATCGTTTCTGCTATTGGGCAAAGTGGTGATATGTCCGGTGTAGAAGATTTTGATAATGGTCGTGGTCTGATCGATGCAGATAAATATTATCAGGTCCCTAACAAGCCTGGGCACTTTGTTGCCGGCGACATTGTTCGCCCGCACTTGCTAACGACAGCCATTGGCCAGGCATCAATTGCTGCTGAGTCAATCGAGCACTACATCCAGCAGGAAGATCAGGCTAAGCGGCCTAAAGTTGATAAGCATCATTTTTCCTTATTGGACAAATTGAATGAAGCGGGTCTATCACCTGTTGAATACACACAGGGTGAAACACGCGCAACTGACAGTGAAAAATTTGCTATCCATAACTATGAAGATCGCTCAAAACACGAAGTAATATCCTCAGATGAGCTTTTCCTTGGTCATTTTGAATATACACCTCGTACCAAGCGTTCTGAGAATGTTCCCAATTCAGATCAGGTTCTCGATCATTTTGAAGAAAGAATTATAGGCCTGACCGAAGAGCAGGCCGTGACTGAATCAAAACGTTGCATGAGCTGTGGGTTGTGTTTTGAATGTGATAACTGTGTCATCTACTGTCCTCAGGATGCTGTTTTTCGGGTGAAAAAGGACGAAAAAACAACAGGACGTTATGTTGATACGGATTATTCAAAGTGTATTGGTTGCCACATTTGCTCAGATGTTTGCCCAACCGGGTACATTGATATGGCATTGGGCGAATAACGGAGCAATCATATGAGCTCATCCACTGTATTGCGCCGCACTGGCGGCGCGTTACTGGCGCTGATTCTTTCAATGGCGAACTTTGTCTTTGCTGAAAGTGATCACCATCTCCCCTTTTCAGAACTTAAAATTGCTGAGCCGGTAACACATTTCAGTGATACACAGGCCTGTGTAGAACCTGAAGATGAAATGCGCCGTAATCACATGGAATACATTCTGCACCAGCGCGATGAAACGGTGCATGATGGCATAAGAACTCGGCAGTATGCGTTAGAAGAATGCATTAATTGCCATGCAACCAAAGATACGACGACTGGCGAATTCATTCGAGTAGAGGATGATCGTCATTTCTGTGCCAGTTGTCATATCTACGCGGCTGTTAAAATTGACTGCTTTCAATGCCACGCTGATGTGCCTGTTCGTGCATCAATACAGGATAAGCTTCAATCAGGCATGAATCCTCATGACAAAATGAACAACGAAAAAAACCTCAGTGCTGACACACTGGAGCTACTCACTTCAAAGGGTAAGTTCAATGAGTGATACGGATCAAACGACTGTTTCCCGACGGGAATTTCTGAGTAAAACTAGCACAGCAACTGCCGCAGCTTCTATTGCGCCAGGCGTGTTTTTAACCAGTGCCGCAAAAGCTAAACCTGCGGATACTGCTGTTACAGCGGATAACCGATGGGGCATACTAATTGACACACATAAATGTGCTGATGGCTGTAATTCCTGCGTGTCTGCTTGTGAAGAAGAAAATGGTTGGGGTGGTAGTGATAACTCTGAACATGAATCAAATGATGAACAAAAATCACAATGGATTCGAAAAGTTGAGCTGAAACATAAACAAACTGGCCATGTGACCACCCTGCCAGTTATGTGTCAGCACTGTGAAACAGCACCCTGCGTCGATGTGTGTCCTACGGGTGCGTCTTTTAAACGTGAAGACGGTATTGTTCTCGTTGATAAGCACATCTGCATCGGCTGCCGCTACTGCATGATGGCTTGTCCATACAAGGCTAGAAGCTTTATACATGAAGATTTGAAAGATCAAAAACCCTGGGCTCCACGTGGCAAGGGAACGGTTGAGAGCTGCACAATGTGTGTCCATCGGGTTGATGAAGATGGCACGCCTGCCTGTGTCGAAGCCTGTGATAGTGAAAACCATCAAGCAATGATCTTTGGTGATCTTAATGATGAAAATAGCATCATATCCCAGCAGCTCAAAGAGCATGGTGGGAAAGAGATTCGTGCAGACCTTGGTCTGAATACTGGCGTCCGCTACCGCGGCCTGTGACCCCAACAGGGCAATGACATGAAACTAGAATTAAATTATCGAGAGACTGAAGGTACAAGCGCTGGATTTTGGGTTCTATTAGGCGTGCTAGGCTTGCTTGTCGCATTAGGCATGGGCGCTACGTATTACATGGAGCATCATGGACATCATGTGACGGGCATGAACAACCAGGTCGTCTGGGGTATGCCTCATGTGTTTGCAATTTTCCTTATTGTGGCAGCGTCAGGTGCTTTAAATATTGCCTCCATCGGCACTGTTTTTGGTAAAGCTATCTATAAGCCTCTGGGGCGTTTATCTACCCTTCTGGCTATCGCGTTACTGTTGGGTGGCCTCATGGTGCTTGTGCTCGATTTGGGCCATCCAGACCGCCTGATCATCGCCATGACCTACTACAACTTTAAATCGATCTTCGCCTGGAATATTATCCTGTATAACGGCTTCCTGGTGATTTCTATCGTATACCTGTGGTTTATGATGGAACGCAAAATGAACAAATATTATAAACCTGCAGGCTATGTTGCTTTTGTATGGCGACTGATATTAACAACAGGTACCGGTTCAATCTTTGGGTTTCTTGTGGCAAGGCAGGCATATGATGCTGCGATTATGGCGCCGATGTTTGTCATTATGTCTTTTGCATACGGTCTGGCTATCTTCTTACTTGTTTTGTTTGCCTCCTATAGCTGGACAGACCGTCCATTGGGAGATGCCGTGGTCAACCGTCTTAAAAACTTGTTAGGTGTCTTTGTTGCCGCTGTTTTATATTTCATTGCGGTCTACCATTTAACAAACCTTTACGCCACTGAACATCATGGCGTTGAGCGCTTTATTCTTCTTGATGGCGGAGTTTATACTAAATTATTCTGGTTAGTTGTCATAAGCCTGGGGTGCATTTTGCCTTTGATCCTGCTTTATCATCCGGCTACCAGTAAATCTCGTGGTGCAATTACTACCGCTTGTCTTCTGATTATTGTCGGTGGCCTTGCGCATTTATATGTCTTATTGATTGGTGGCCAGGCATATCCACTGGTATTATTCCCTGAACATGAAGTGACCAGCTCGTTTTACGATGGCGTTGTTAATCATTATTCGCCCACAATTTGGGAAATCAGTCTTGGCGTTGCAGGTGTTGCTCTTGCGATGCTAGTGGTTACTTTAGCTGTCAGAATTTTACGTTTTCTGCCTGAAACCTTATCAGATACTGCTATTGATCCTCATGCGACAAATAAAATCAGCTCATAATGTATTAGTTGTGTTAGTCGGCAACGGATAACACAACTAACTTGTCTTCATTGATAAAGCTCAGTACATTCCGGGCGTTTCCTCTACTTTCTATTATTTAGTCCTTCGTTGATGGACAGACTATTTATCTCTGCAGCCCATAAATCATCAGGTAAGACGACGGTGACGTTAGGGCTGTGCGCCGCTCTGCGCTCGAATAGCATGGCTATTCAACCATTTAAAAAAGGGCCGGACTATATTGACCCTATGTGGCTTACTCGGGCTGCCGGTCATGATTGCATAAACCTTGATTTTAATACGATGAGTGAGAGAGAAATCAAGGGCGTCTTCAATCATTTCACCCGCGATAAAGATATTGCTGTTATTGAAGGAAATAAGGGCTTATACGATGGTCTCGACCTGGAGGGTCGAAACAGTAATGCTGCGATTGCCAAGTTACTCGAAACAACAGTGATATTAGTTCTCGATTCACGAGGTATGACGCGCGGTGTAGCCCCACTCATTCTCGGCTACGAAGCATTTGATAAAGACGTTTCAATTGGCGGTGTTATTCTCAATAGAGTAGGCGGCAGCCGACATGAGTCAAAATTACGCTCAGTCATAGAGCATTATACCGACATCCCTGTTATTGGTGCTCTTCCTAATCAGGAAAATCTAGAGATTAATGAACGCCATCTTGGACTTATTCCCAGCAACGAAGAAATTAAAGCAGACCAGTTTATTGAGGCCATTAAGCAATCTGTTTTAAAAAATGTTGACCTGGACAGCGTGTTATCTATAGCAAAAAATCAGCATCAACTCAGGTCAGACTTTTTACCAGAATCAACGTACCAATTACGTCTTTCGACAGAACAAGCGCTAAGGATAGGTATTATAAAAGACAATGCTTTCGGGTTTTATTATCCGGATGATTTAAAAGCATTCAGGCATCAAGGTTGTGAACTGGTTTTTATTGACTCGATTAATGATGTCGTTGTACCCGATATTGATGGCTTGTTTATTGGTGGGGGTTTCCCAGAAACAAGTGGGGTTGAACTTGAAAGGAACGCAAGCTTTCGAACTAGTCTCAGAGAAAAAATTGAAGCGGGATTACCCGTTTACGCCGAATGTGGTGGGCTCATGTATCTCTGCCGTTCTATTGACTGGCAAAACATCACTTATGAGATGACAGGCATCATCCCTGGTGACGTAAAGTTGTCAGCTAAGCCGCAAGGGCGTGGTTATATTAAACTGATGCCTACCACGCATCACTTATGGAATATAGGTCATGTGGACGACGTTATTTGTGGGCATGAATTTCATTATTCCAGGGTTGAAAATTTGCCTGATAACTTAAGCTATGGTTATGATATTGTTAGAGGAACAGGTATTGATGGCCACCATGATGGCTTGATCTATAAGAACCTCATTGCCTGCTATTCTCACCAAAGGCATACGGCAATAAACCCATGGACCAGTCATTTTATTGATTTTATACAATCGTGCAGATGAATTTCTAATTTACTGTTAAAATAACCATTTAAGAGGGACAATAATTACCATGATCACAGTGACACCATCTGCAGCAACACACATAAAAGCATCAGCCAAACAAAGTAATACTCTGGGTATGCCACTTCGAATAGCCGTCATGAAAATGGATAATGGTGACTTCCATTACGCCTTAGGTTTTGATGATAGTGCGCGAGAAGGCGATGAAATTTTTACTAGCGAAGGCATTGATATTGTTACTGCACCTACCAGCCTTAGCCTTCTGACTGGCACTGTCATAGATTATGTTCAGCTCGAAGAGGGAAAAGAAGAAGTTATATTTATAAATCCGAACGACCCATCACAACAAAACAATAAAAAATAATTGACACATGGGTGAAAAGAGGCTGCAGTCATCTGACGAGAACCTGACAAACAATCAGTCACCAGGTATTCAGTCGCTATCCAGAAAATACTCGTCATTTATTATTCTTGTCATTATTCTGTTGCTTTTTTCAACTGTCACCAGCCTCTATATTTACTTCCAGGCTAATCATACCCCTGCATTAGTCAGCGCCTTCTTTTCTGCGCTAGGGGCAGGAACAACCTGTTACCTTTATCAATATACGAAGACAAATTTCCTAAACCCGTTGCTGGCTCTTCGCCATTGGTCTACTCGCATGCAGGAAAATGACTTTTCCAGAGAGCTACCTAATTGGCATTCGCATGAAATCAACCTGATTTACTCCGACTTTAATAGCATTGCTGCACAACTTAAATCCCTGTCCCTTGATATGCAATCACAAGTTGGTAAACAGACCATGCGTATCAAGCAAAAAACACGGTCTCTTGAAACATTATATGACGTCGCCGCCAGCATCAATGGCGCACGTGACCTGGAAGATTTACTGACTCGCTTCCTGCATACATTAAAGACGGTTGTTAATGCACGAGCTGGGATGGTCCGTATTTTAACCGACCAGGATGAAATGCAACTGATCGCAAGCAGCGGCATTGACGAGGAAATCGTCGCTCAGGAAAAAATGGTCGCAATAGACCGCTGTCTGTGTGGAAAAGCGGCGCAAGATGGTGATGTGCATACACTTGAAAACCTTGATGGTTGCGGTCAATATGCCGGAAGGTCATTTTTTAATACAGATCAGGTGGAAATGATTGCGGTCCCTTTGAGGTACCGTGGAAAAACACTCGGCATTTATAACTTATTCACAGAACAAAAGGGCCTGGTTAAACGAGAGGACATGAAGTCTCTTCTTACCAGTATTGGCCATCATCTCGGTATGGCGATTGAGAAATCCCGTCTCGATGAAGAAGCAAATTTACTATCGATCATGGAAGAACGTACGCGAATGGCAAACGAATTACACGACTCACTGGCCCAGAGCCTTGCCAGTTTACGTTTTCAGGTCAGAGTGCTTGATGAAACGCTGCACAGCGGCAAAGAATCTGTTCTGTGGGAGGAGCTTGAGCGAATAGAAAATAGCATTGATGAGGCATACACTGAACTACGTGAGTTAATTTCACATTTTCGCGCACCGATTAACAAACGGGGCCTGATTCCCGCGATTCAACAAGCTGTTGAACGTTTTCGCCGCGACTCCCAGATCAATGCATTCCTGCAGATGGAGTGGGACTGCAAGCCACTGCCCGCTGAAACTGAAATACAGGTATTGCGTATTGTTCAGGAAGCCCTTGCAAATATCCGCAAGCACAGTAATGCGAATGCCGTTCGCGTCATCATGCGCTCTCTACCTGAAAATGAATTTCTGGTGCTGGTAGAAGATGACGGCGTTGGGATCCAAAAACAGGCGCCAGGCGGTGGTCCTGGCGAGCATATTGGTCTGAAAATTCTTCATGAGCGCGCAGCACGAATTGGCGGCATTTTGCGAATTGAAAGCGAGAGCGGTGAAGGCACTCGCATAACCCTGAACTTCACCCAAAAAGAAGAAGCGCCCTCCACTCTCACAAATAAGGTAGATGTTTCCATGCCTGTTCAGATACTATCCAGACAATGACTTTACGCGTCCTCCTAATCGACGATCACACACTATTTCGTGTGGGCCTTGAAGGTTTATTAGCACATCGTGGCATCAAAGTAGTTTCCTCTGTCAGCAGCGGCCGAGAAGGCCTTGCCAAGGCTAAGGAGCTTGCTCCTGACATCATATTACTTGACATGAGAATGCCTGATAATAATGGCATTGCCGTTCTCAAGGCTTTACGAGAGGAAGGCTTTCAGAAACCGATTGCCATGTTAACCACTAGCACAGAAGAACGGGATCTTGTCGAATCCTTGCGCAGTGGTGCACAAGGCTATTTATTAAAAGATATGGAACCTGATCAACTCGTTCTGGCCCTTAGAGACATAGTGAAAGGTAAAACCGTCGTTGCACCTGACCTCGCCCAGATTTTGGCAAAAGTGATTCAGGGGGATGGCACCATTGTCGAAGAGGTTTCACCTTTTGATGGCTTGACACCGAGAGAAAATGAAATCCTGAGCCTACTCGCTGAAGGTCAAAGCAATAAAGTTATTGCGAGAAATTTAGGGATTTCTGATGGTACGGTTAAACTCCATGTAAAATCAATCTTAAGGAAGTTGGGAGTACATTCCCGAGTCGAAGCGGCAGTTATTGCTGTTGAACAAGGCCTCAGAAAGAATCGAGACACGAATAACTAACTATATTTGTTTAAAATCATGAAATTTGAAGATCTTGTCAAAGCTGCTCAGCAATCTATAACAGAGTTATTCCCATGGGACCTCGAAGAAGCATTAATAAAAAACCCCAACGCATTATTAATTGATGTCCGAGAGCCCGACGAGTATCAGGCCATGCACATTTTACATTCAATTAATATTCCGCGAGGGGTGCTAGAGTCAGCGTGTGAATATAACTACGAAGACACTGTCCCAGAACTCGTCGAAGCGCGTAACCGCGATGTTATTGTTATCTGTCGTTCTGGCAAACGTAGCGCACTTGCGGCATATTCTATGCAGCAGCTCGGTTTTCAGAAAGTTGCCTCATTGAATACGGGGCTACGTGGGTGGAGTGACTATGAACTGAAGTTATTTGATGAGTCAGGCAATATCATAAGTGAAGCCGCTTCAGAAGAGTATTTTACGCCTCAGCTGAAGCCTGAGCAGCTCTCACCAAAATAATTTACACGTAGTGTTTACGATCCTTTCTACGCTTCCCTGCCTTCTGAACAATGACACCCTGAATTGCATCGATGCTGTTGAGCTCAACAATTTCAGTATAGGTATGATTCAAACATCTAAGCAGTAATTTCTCCCCATCTTTTACCAACTGTCGGAAATAGTACTCATCCTCATGATGCGCTACGACAAAGCTCCCGTCTTCGATCAAAGCACCAGGGTCAATCACAATGACAACCCCATGTTCAAATTCGGGTTCCATCATGTCGCCAATCACCTGCAAAGCAAATAATTCATCACCACCACAACTGCCACCAGTATCCAAACTCACCTCCTCACAATAATGCTTTATTTTACCATTACTGCACTCATATAATTAAGAGAAATTAACCTTCAATTTTACAATGACTTATTGCGACAGTTTACGGTCTGAAGCGAAATAGCCGCCTGATTTAAGTTTAGCCGGGTAAATGCCGTTTCCTTAGCTAAATAACTGAGGTTCTGCGTGTGACAGTGGAAAAACTGGTCTTTAACAATATTAAACTTGTTTCCTTGCCTGAGATTTGTCTTCAACTTCAGGAGCAAACAGAGTCACCCTCTGCCACTGCTGAAAGTATTGGGAAACTGGTTTCAACAGATGCGGCACTCAGCGCGCGTTTACTTCAACTTGTCAACAGTGCTTTTTACGGAATCAACAGGCCGGTTGACACGATCACCCGTGCGGTCAATCTCATTGGCATGCGTGAGCTTAAAAACCTTGCATACGCGGCCTCAGTCACAGAAATATTTGCAGATATCCCTGACGATATCATCAGCATGAGCGATTTTTGGCAACATTCAGCCTATTGCGGAATAGTCGCCAGACATCTCGCCAAACATTGTAATATTCTTCATAACGAACGCCTGTTCACAGTGGGTCTATTACATGATGTCGGCAGGCTACTCATGTGCATGCAGCTCCCACAAAAAACTGCGCAAATATTAGAGCAACAACGTCAAACGGGTGAAGATATCATCATGATTGAGGACGAAGTGCTAGGTTATAACCATGCAGAAGTTGGCGCTCAATTACTCGAATACTGGAATATGTCACGCAATAGTTGTGCAAGTGTGAAATACCATCATAGCCCTCAGGATGCACATGATGCCTATCTGGAAAGCGCACTGCTGAACATTGCAAATATAACCGCTGAGGTTGCTAAAGATTATCGCACCGATACTTACTCCAGATTATATGATCCCTATGGAGCGCTGTTAGATTCAGATATTAATGTAATGAACTTTATCGAAGAAATAATGGAAAAGGTTGAGCCCTGCTCGTTCCAGATCACCAACATTACTCAGGAACAAATTATTGACTCTATCCGAGTCAGTGCCGTTGGTTTTAGTCAGATACTTGAAGTCATATATCCCATTGCTGCGAGAGAACTAACCTAAACCTGGCTTGCCAATATCCATCGCCACTCTTACCACGGCATAGGTAACAATAGACATTCCAGCGGCGGCAAGCAGGGCCTGACGCTTCAAACCTAGAACCAGCAGAATACAAACAACCAACCAGCCCATCATAAGTGGCCAGTAAACAACCTCATTACTCATCGACGCTGCCGTTTTTTTCGCAAAGACTGTTGTCTCGTTGCTTTTTCCTGCCCACTAAAGCTTGCCTGCTTCGGAGCAGTCAACCCGGCAGCACGATAGAGAGCCGTGATTTCAGAACTTTCCAGGGACTTCCAGCGACCAGGGCGTAAGGACTTCTCCAGGATAATGGGGCCATATCGTACACGCATCAATCGACTTACAGTCATATTTTGAGACTGCCATAAGCGCCGTACTTCTCTGTTTCGACCTTCCTGAATAACAACGTAATACCATTGGTTGGCACCTTTTCCTGACCCCCTTTGAATGTCAGTAAAACGGGCGGTGCCATCATCGAGTTCGACGCCTGCGAGTAACTGCTCAAGTACGTTTCCATCGACATCACCCAAAATACGGACAGCATATTCGCGATCAATAGCCGAGGATGGGTGCATCAATTTATTTGCCAGACTACCATCGGTTGTAAACAGCATTAGACCGGAGCTATTAATATCGAGCCGCCCTACACTCACCCACCGCCCTTGCTGAAGCGCGGGTAGATTTTTAAATACTGAAGCCCTGCCTTCCGGGTCATTGCGGGTGCTGATTTCACCCAGCGGTTTATGGTAGACGAGATGCTGCTGGACAGGGTTTTCTGACTTTACTGATACCGGACGTTTGTCAATTCGAATGGTCTCATGTCCCGTTACCTGCTGACCGATGGACGCTTTTTTCCCATCAACAGTAATACGACCTTCTCGAATCATTTCTTCAATTTTTCGACGGGAACCATGACCAGAGCTTGCAAGTAATTTATGCAAGCGTTGAGTTGTTTGCTGAGGTTTCAAATGCGTTTAATGCAGTATGTCAGGCTGTTCTATCTGATTATCATCGACCTGCTCTTCGGCATTCGCTGATGGCTCAGAAGACGCGCTATGCGGGATGTCTGCAGACTCAGCTTCATCGCTGACAACTTCTTCACCCGGAAAGACCAGGTCCAATTCAGCGCCGATCGAATCCAGTGAACGCAGCTCCATGAGCGTGGGCAGTTCATCCAGTGACTGTAAACTAAAATAATCAAGAAACTGCCGAGTTGTACCGTACATGGCTGGCTTTCCTGGCACGTCACGATGGCCTACAATTCTCACCCATTCCCTCTCCTGAAGTGTTTTAATGATTGAAGTGCTAACACTCACACCACGGACATCTTCAATTTCACCCCGTGTAATGGGCTGCCGATACGCCACTAATGCCAGTGTTTCTAACAATGCGCGTGAATATTTTGTCGGCTTCTCAGAGGTTAGTCTCGAAACCCAGGGCTCCATCGCCTGGCTCACCTGGATACGAAAACCACTAGCGACGCGGATAAGCTCAATACCCCGGCCATCATAATCTGTTTCGAGCTCATCCAGCAATGATCGAACTTCATTACGATCCGGTTTATCCTCATCGCCGAAGACCTGTAACAAGGCATCAACAGTCATGGGTTTCCCCGCAGCCAGTAATGTCGCCTCAAGTATGGATTTTGTATTCATCTTATTCATCAACAGCCTCAGTATCATTGTCCTGCAGTTGGGTGTCGAAATCACCTTCGGCAACACTACCCGCTGCTTTTACATAAATGGGGGCAAACGGTTCAGACTGAACAAGTTCAATCAAAGATTCTTTAATTAATTCCAGAACAGCGAGCAAAGAAACAACAACACCCATGCGGCCTTCCTCAATCGAAAATAATTGGGTAAAAGGCGAGAACTCAGATGTATTCAACGAGGATAAAACCGATGACATTCTTTCGCGAACAGACAGGGGTTCCATCTGTATCTGGTGATGGTTATATAAAGAGGCACGCGCCATAACATCCCTGGCAGCCAGCAATATTTCCTGAAGAGATACTTCAGGTGGCAGTTCAAGCGTTTGCTTTTCAGGCGCTTCCAGCTCTATAGGAAAAACCTCTCTGCCAACACGCGGCATCTCATCTATCTCAATAGCCACTTGCTTAAAGCGTTCATATTCCTGTAACCGCCGGATTAACTCGGCTCGAGGGTCATCTTCTTCAGCCTCTTCAACAGGGCGTGGCAACAGAAAGCGAGACTTGATTTCAGCCAACATGGCCGCCATGACCAGATATTCAGCCGCGAGTTCGAGTTTCATCTCTTGCATCATTTCAATATATTCCATGTACTGGCGGGTGATTTCTGCCAGCGGAATATCGAGGATGTCGAGATTGTGCCGCTTAATCAAATAGAGCAACAAATCCAACGGGCCTTCGAAGGCATCCAGAATAACTTCCAGCGCATCAGGCGGGATATAGAGATCCTGTGGTAAAGCGGTAACTGCCTCTCCCTGCACGTAGGCAAAAGGCATTTCTGCTTGTTCAGGTGCTTCATTTGTCTCTGATGGTTGATCTGTCATGCGTCACGATTGTATGTCATAAGGGTGAATTTAGAAAGCAGCCTGTTTTGTAAAAAACCAAAAACATCAATAATTTAAACCAATTACAGCACGAACTTCTTTTAAAGTCTCCGCTGCAATATCTCGAGCTTCCTCGGCTCCATCTCGAAGAATAGCCCGGACCGACTGGATGTCTTCTTCATATTCACTGGCCCTTTTCTGAATAGGTGCCAATTCATTCAAGACCGCATCAATAATCGGTTGTTTACACTCAAG
>JAZGER010000155.1:0-10149 GCA_036478835.1 Gammaproteobacteria bacterium
GCAAATTATAAGTGCAGCTATAGCGCGCTTTATGACCAAATTCCTGCTCGATGTCCAAATCAGGGTTGATATAACGGAAGAACTGGTGTGGAACGTAACGTGATAGCTCCGTGCTGAAGAGACCAAGCAGGTGATCCAGGTCCAGTGTGGTCTGGAGGATTTGAGCCATTTCCAGTAGATCAAGATCACTCTCATGGCTATCGAGAGGAAACTGTTGGCTGATCTGGTGCCTGTGATCCAGTATCTCTGATATGTCGAATAACGATTTACTCATACTCATAATAGTCACATGCTGCGTGTTGTTGGTTTGTTTTAAGTTAAAGCGATTTTCATGCCAGAACTTCGATGCAAAATAAAGTAGTTTAATATCATGCTGTTACAGTTATGCGAAGATAAGGGGTTAATATTGTGCCGGAATAATGACGGCACTTCTCGGGGTTTTTCTAGTCATATATGCCAATTGATTCGACAGTTGAATCCTGTTTTGATTAGAAAAATGCCATACACTATTCTTACCGGCGGGGTAAATATTATGAACCGATTAAAATACCTATCATTATTACTGACACTCGTTATCGTAAGGCCAGTTGGCGCGGAAGTCTCCACCTCGGGTGCTCAATCGGCAGACGATCTCGATACCATTGGTTATCATGAGCAACCTGCCTGGTTCAAAGATTCTTTTCTTGATCTGCAGGAGGATGTCGATTCGGCACATGCAGAAGGCAGGCGAGTGCTGTATTACTTCTATCAGAATGGTTGCCCCTATTGTAAAAAATTACTGGACGTTAATTTTAGCCAGCGAGATATTTCGGAGGCTACGAAAAAGTATTTTGATTTGATTTCGATAAATATCTGGGGTGATCGTGAAGTCACTGATAAGGCGGGGAATAGCCTGTCTGAAAAACAATTCGCCAGAGATCTTGATGTTGATTTTACGCCGACGCTACTATTCATGAATGAAAAAGGCGATGATCTTATTCGCCTGAACGGTTATTACCCACCGCAGAAATTTGCAGCTGTTATTGATTACGTCGGCAGGAAAAAAGAGGCAAGTATTGAGTTTGCTGAATACTGGAAAATTAATCGGCCTAAATCAATCAGCGGAAAGCTTTATCAGCACGAAAGTTATTTAAAGCCACCCTACAACCTGGTCAAAAGAAACAGCAAAAAACCGCTACTAATTCTTTTCGAGCAAAAAGACTGCCTGGGTTGCGACGAACTGCACCAGGATATTTTTGAGCGAAAAGAAAGCCAGGAAATTATGGCTGATTTTGATGTGGTTCTACTGGATATTTGGGCTGACATGCCATTAATTACCCCAAAAGGGGCAACGCTAACTGCAAAACAATGGGCCAAAGTGTTGGATATTCAGTACACACCGACGCTGGTCATGTTTGATGTTGAGGGGCGTGAGGTATTTCGCACAGACGCTTATTTAAAAGCTTTTCATACCCAGTCTGCAATGGATTATGTGCGCAGTGGCGCTTATTTGAAGCAGGAGAGTTTTCAGCGTTACCTGCAGGCTCGGGTCGATGCGCTCGAAGCAAAAGGCTTTCATGTAGATATAATGAAATAATTTTGTTATTCGGACGTTTTCTATTCAGATTTTTATTGTGAGGCGCTAAGAAAAACGATGAAAAAAGCAATGTCAGTGCATAAAACTGTTTCAAGAATGGTAATAGAAATCATTATTTTGATGGGAATTGTTAGCGTCACTATTGGAGTGCTGCAAAAGATAATGAATATAAATAGTATCTATGATCCACGTCTCTTAGGTTTGACGCCCAAAGAGTTTCTGGCTTTCGGAGGTATTTGTTTTATATTGGCGCTTACGCTCGCAGCCAGACGAATTCTTAAGCACCTGGAGAATCGAGTGTGAAAATTAACTATTCATTTATCAGGTTTTCTATCAACGTCTGTACCTCCAGATGATCAAACTCCCGGCCACCAACTGCACGATAACGAATCTTCCCCAGCTTATCTATTAGATAGGTCGTTGGTAAACCGTTCACGTTATATGCGTGCGCAGCTTCGCTGGTTGTATCAAAGAGCAAAGTGAATGTCGGATCAACTTCCAGTTGACCCGTGTAGGCGAAAACATGATCGGGATCCTCCATCTGATTGATGGCGAAAAGGGTAAAGTTTTTATCTTTCAAATCCTGGTATAGCCTTTCCATTGAGGGCATTTCGCGTCGACAGGGTGGGCACCAGGTTGCCCAGAAATTAACCAGGACGACTTTACCTTTGTTATTTCCCAGGCTGTGTATCACTTCATCCATATCCATTAACTGGAAATCCGGCGCGGTAACTGGCGCGTTAAGGGCCGTTAACTGGTGACCCAGCCTGGGTCGTTCGCGAGCTGTATCAGCTATTGCTGTGGGTAACAAAAGAGCAATCAGGGTTAATGCGTGGCTTAAAAAAATGACCATTCTCATCATTCATTCTCCGATAGCGTGGCCGGCGCGCAGGCCATATTTTTGATGGTGGACGTATGCTCTTCTCCATTCATCTTCCAGGTATAAACCAGGTCAAACGGCTTTTTTCTCATGGTTTCTATGGTGGTGAACCCCTGTTGCCAGTCGCCTACTTCAAAGTGGCTAACATCGGGTAGCAGTGTCCACGAAAAATTAATACCCGCTTGACGCCATTGTTCTATCCACTGCGTTTTGGTTTTGACAGGGTGCTTTTTACCATCGGAGACAAAGTGCCAATCGGCAACATGATAACTAACAGAGCCATTGGAGGTGTTCTTGATAATAGTGCCAAAAACACAGAAGCTGGCAATGGTTTCAATCTCATCAGAAGGAAATTGGTGTGAACCATAGATGGCACGAATAAAGTCCGGGAGTAGTTGTATGAATTCTATGCTGAGCCCATTATTTTTAACGGTGTATGTGAGCAGCCCTGTTTCTTTATTCTGATGGATGCCCACATTGGGTGACTTTGTACAGGACAGGGTTAGCAGTGTTATCACGGTCATAAGGATTATTCGAAACATGATGAAACCCAATTGATGAGGATCATTCGACCATAGAGGAATATGAAGTGATGGGCAAATTAATACAGAAAATAGGCTGGCAGAAAAAAAGGCAAAAAAAAGCGGTGTAGGGAGGTACACCGCTAAACAACACCACAATGTAGTGTTAGGGAGGAGTTCTGTGGCCCGTCATATTTGAACTGTTGTTAGTGTCCGTCAATACTGAGCCCGGTTGATCGTTTGCCTGTACCTGGCAGGCGGCGATAAATCCGATGGCAAGTAGCAAAAACAAGGTAAAAACGCTTATTAGGGTTTTGCGTGCTTTTGCCATGCGCCTGTCTGTTTCCTGTCAGTTATTATTCGATACATGTGTATTTATATGAGACGCCTGTTTCAGTTAAGTTCAACTATTTTTGAGATAAAAACGGATTATTAATGTTGGCAAATGGCGACAATATCAGTAATAGCTGTATTGCATGGAAAATATACAGGCCATAGCTATCATTAATACGGCTTTAGTGAGTTTTAATTTCACAAGGCGTATTAGTTAGCGTTAGTGTAGTGACCGTACTCTTATATTAAATGACAAGGAAAAATTGACATGACTGAAACAGCAACGGTTGAAAAATCGACTGGAATGCCTCAGCTTAATAAGCCTGCTCCTGCTTTTGATGCAGTGACAACGCACGGCAGAAAAATACTTGAAGATTATAAAGGCAAATGGCTGGTGTTATTTTCTCACCCGTTTGTACGACTGAGTTTATGGCACTTGCCAAACGCCAGGATGATTTCAAGGCAATTAATACCGAGTTGCTGGGTCTATCTATAGACAGTCATTATGCGCATCTTGCCTGGGTTCGAAATATCAAGGAAAAGTTTGGCGTTGATGTGGGCTTTCCGATCATTGCCGATTTAAGCATGGATGTGGCACATGCCTATGGCATGGTTCAGCCAGGCGCCAGCGATACGTCGGCCGTTCGTGCAACCTTTATTATTGATGATAAAGGCGTGCTGCGTGCGATGGTTTATTATCCGATGACGAATGGTCGTTCGATTGATGAGTTTGTACGACTGGTTACCGCATTACAGACGTCTGATGAGCATGGTGTGGCGACTCCGGAAGGATGGCAGCCGGGTGACAAAGTGATTGTGCCGCCGCCTGCAACGACGGATGCTGCCGAGGCGCGTATGAATGAGGGGCATGAGTGTGTGGATTGGTACTTCTGTAAAAAATCCCTTTAAAGCTCTGCTTTATAAATAGTGTATTTAAAGGCCGCTGATACAGCGGCCTTTTTTATTAGCTTAACCGGACTTCTTGACAAACTTTGTCAGGATAACAATCTGCTGACCATCAATACGACCTTCAATCTGTTCAGAATTACCGGGTACCAGTGATATTTTTCGAACAGCAGTACCCCGCTTGGCGGTAAAGCTGGCACCTTTAACGGTGAGGTCTTTTGTCAGGGTAACCGTATCCCCTGTGCTCAGTAGGGCACCATTGCTATCCAGGTGTTTAACATCGGTTTCATTGTTCTGGTCTTCGTTAGTGGCTTTGGCCCATGCCAACGCAGACTCATCCAGGTAAAGCATATCGAGTAAATCCTGAGGCCAGCTTTCAGCACTCAGGCGAGTCAGCATGCGCCATGCAACAACCTGTACCGCTAGAGTTTGACTCCACATGCTGTCGTTCAGGCAGCGCCAGTGATTCGGGTCTGTTACAGAAGGGTCTTCAATTTGCTGTTTGCAGGTCCCACAAATCAGAATACAGGCGTCTATCGACGGGCTGGCCACTGGAGGGACTTCATAAATGCCAGGGCTGTCAGTTGCGCCACAGAGTTCACATATGGATTTACTGCGCGAATGCAAGTCACTTTCAATGGACATTATTTTCCTTTAATTTAATGTTTAGCCGTACCGGCCATCGACTCTGGGGCGAATGAGCATTGGAGCATAAACAAACACAAACAGGCCGAATCCGATGATCCACAGCCCCTGAGAAACAGTGATCAATTCGGCATAAAATTGGGGCAGTAGGAGCGGCAGTATCACGCGGACACAGGCAGCAACAATCACGAACCCAAATGCCAGCTTCACAAGGGCGGGTAGTTCAAACACATTTCTGCCAGTGTGCCCGAGGGCAACCCGACTCATCATGCCGAGCGTAATGAGTCCAATGCCTCCAGCGGCAAAGGCATGCACCGAAAGCCAGGGAGAAATATCCAGAGTAGTGGTAACGGCCTTGAGGCCAAAACCAGATACAATAAAGCCGTAGCCAATATAGAGTACCCACAATAAGGGTTTTTTCCAGATACCTGGGGTATACCAGCCGACCAGTCGTATGCCATGCAATAGAAAGAGAATGGCGGCGAGCAGGCCAGCCCAGAAAAAATTAGCGATAAACACTTCTACTATCCAGAAGGCAATAAACAGAATCGTACTGCTAATATCTAGCCATTTATAATTACGAATATTGGTGGTTTCATCCACCCCCTTTTCAATAAAGAAGGGGATAACACGTCGCCCCATTAGCATGATTAAAGAAACAATGAGATACAGGCCTGAATAGAGTCCCCATTGAATTGTTTCGGGTGGAGTGATGTTGAAAAAACCAAGATAAAAAAGCAGGTTACTCGCAGCGATTAAGCCTACCTTCAGGATGATGGGAAATTGTTTCCATTGCCGCGACTGAATGACAGGTGATGCAATAGCAGCCAGCAAACCCAACATGAAGAGCAGGTCGGTCACGGCCATAAAAAACAGGGCAGAATCCAGATCAGTAAACGGGAGAATGCGTGCGCTTAACCAGAGCAATGCTAACGCAAATAACGCATTGCCATGCAGGGTTTGTCTGTTTGTCCAGTTTTTAATTGCCGCCAGCAGAAAGCCGGAAATAACGGCGATGCTGTAACCAAAGACCATTTCATGCCCGTGCCAGAGCATGGGAGAGAAATCTGCCGGCAGGAAGCTAGTGCCAGTGGAATGCATCCACATCCAGGCCAGCATTAAGATAGCGGAAGAAACTCCAGCCAGCAAAAAAAACGGACGGAAGCCGAGGTTGAATAAAGCACAGGGTTTACTGCAGGAAGCTTCTTCGATATTTAACATATTTCAGAAATGTTTGAAGCTATGCTGGTGTGTGAGTTGAGAATAAAAGCGGCGTACCCTGTTGATTGACCCGACAGACAACAACTTAAGAGTGAATGCACCACATGAGCCTCCTGCACAAACCAAACTATACCATTAATTACTTTTAGAAAATGGTATTCATTAAACGAGGTGGAGCCTTTTTTCTCGTAGCAAAAGCTTAAACCAGCTGTAATTATATCGATCTCATCACGGGGTCACGAGTGCTCTGGGTCAGGTGCTACTGTTCACTAAATTGATAAATTGAGGAAGGAATTGGACAAAATTAAAATGTAAGTGGTGTTGTATTATGGCAATAGGCCTGCAAGGAGAAAAACCAAATGGTGCCGAGGAGAGGACTTGAACCTCCACGGGGTTGCCCCCACTAGCACCTGAAGCTAGCGTGTCTACCAATTTCACCACCTCGGCATTGCCTGTCGGTTGACCTGCAAGGTGCGCGCACTCTACCGATCCGGTGTAATTTTGTCAATCAGCTGAGGCATAACGAATAAAAAGGGTTGAAATAGCTAGAATCTTTTGTATTTCCACGCTTTAATCGTTAGCATCGCGCTATGCCCAAATCACCCAAAAAGAATAGCCGTTTCAAGAGTGACCCAAAAGCTGCACGGGAAGCTTCCAGATATGACAGTCCAATACCTAGCCGCGAGTTTATTATAGAGCGGCTGGATTCGCTTGGACGACTCATTAACCTTGAAGAAATAGCCAAAGAATTCAAGCTAACGTCTGATCAGGATCGTGAAGCATTGCGGCGGCGCATGCGCGCAATGGAGCGCGATGCGCAGGTGATCCGAAACCGGCGTGGTGATTATGGTTTGATCGATCGCATGGACCTTATTAAAGGGCGGGTGATTGGGCATGCTGATGGTTTTGGGTTTCTGGTGCCGGATGATGGTGGAGACGATCTGTTCCTGCACGCCAAACAAATGCGAATGCTTTTTCATGGTGATCGTGCGCTGGCGCATGTTTCCGGGATTGATCGACGTGGTCGCCGGGAGGGCGCTATTGTTGAAGTGCTTGATCGCAATACCCAGCGTCTTGTGGGACGCGTGCGCTGTTCTGATAATGGTGTGATCACTCTCGCGCCCGACAATAAGCGTATTGCGCATGAAATTTTGATTCCTCAGGAGTCGGTGGGCGGTGCGCGTGACGGACAGTTTGTGTCGGTTGAGATTATCGAGCAGCCGAGTCGGCGTTCCAGCCCGGTTGGCCGTGTCATTGAAGTCATTGGCGATCATATGGCGCCCGGAATGGAAATCGATATTGCGATTCGTGCACATGATTTACCGATGCAGTGGCCGGCGGATGTGCTGACTCAGATCGAGCCATTAAAAGATAAAGTCACCGCTGCGGCCAAACGTCAACGTGAAGATGTGCGGGATCTTCCGCTGGTGACTATTGATGGCGCGGATTCGCGCGATTTTGATGACGCGGTGTATTGTAAAGCAACGCCCAATGGTTGGCGTCTGATGGTTGCGATTGCCGATGTTTCGCATTATGTGCGCCCAGGCACGGCGCTGGATGCAGAAGCGATGTCACGCGGCAATTCAGTGTACTTCCCTGAGCGTGTTATTCCGATGCTGCCGGAAATTCTGTCCAATGGTCTCTGTTCGCTTAATCCGGGCGTAGACCGTTTGTGCATGGTCTGTGAAATGACGATTAACCGGGAGGGGCAGGTTACACGTTCACGATTTTTTGAAGGGTTAATGAAGTCACATGCTCGACTGACCTACGCACAAGTTGCCGCAATGCTGGTGGATAAAGACAAAAAAACCAGAGATGAGCATGAAGCGTTATTGCCTGCGCTTGACGAGCTGTATCGATTATATAAAGCCATGCGAAAAGCGCGTGCGAAACGTGGCGCTATCGATTTTGAAACAACGGAAACACGCATTGTTTTCAGTCAGGCTAGAAAAATTGAAAAAATTGTCGCTGTGGAACGTAATGATGCCCACAAGGTTATCGAAGAATGCATGATTGCAGCCAATGTCGCGACGGCACGGTTTCTTAATCGGCATAAATTACCCACTTTGTTCCGGGTGCATGAAGGCCCAAAACCAGAAAAGCTGGAAGATCTTCGGGAGTTTCTGAAAGAACGTGGCCTGTCATTATCTGGAGGCGCAACACCGGAGGCACACGACTATGCCAAACTGTTGAAACGTGTTATTGACCTTCCTGAGGCCCATCTAATCCAGACTGTCTTGCTTCGTTCATTATCGCGAGCCGCTTACACACCTGATAATATTGGCCATTTTGGTCTGTCTCACGAAGAGTATTTGCATTTCACCTCACCGATTCGGCGTTACCCCGATTTGCTCGTGCATCGGGCTATTCGTTTCCATTTGCGTAAACAGGCCCTGAAAAAACAGGGTAAAAACACCACGCCTCGAAGCCTCGCATCGACAGGTGGTATGCGCTACGAGCATGACGTAATGGCATCCTTTGGTGAGCATTGTTCGATGACCGAGCGACGCGCTGATGATGCGACCCGCGATGCGGTTGACTGGCTGAAATGCGAATACATGATGGATAAAGTCGGTGAAGTCTATGATGGGACGATCACCAGTGTGACGTCGTTCGGACTATTTGTGGAATTACGGGATATTTACGTTGAAGGGCTTGTCCATATTACTGCACTACATAGCGATTATTACCATTTTGATCCGGCCGGACATCGATTGAATGGTGAACGTACCGGGAAGATTTATCGCTTGTCTGACCCCATACGTGTCAAAGTTATGCGCGTTGATCTGGATGAGCGAAAGATTGATTTTGAGCTTGAAGATTCAGTTACTGCGAAAAAGAACGATAAACGCCCTAACGAGAAACGATCAAAAAAGAAGCGGTCGGGTTCGCGTCGGCGACGTTCTCGTTCATCGAAACGTAAAAAAGAGGGTGAAACATGAGATTTTCTTACATACTGACTCCAGTGCTGGCTTTGGCAATCGCCGGTTGTGCAACGAATGATCCGAATCAACGCGCTAAAACGGGTGCTTTGATCGGCGCTGTGACCGGGGCGGTGATTGGTCGGCAGGCGAGCGGTGATAAAGAAGGTGCCTGGACTGGTGCTATCGCAGGTGCATTGGCGGGTGGCGCGGTGGGTAATTATATGGATAAGCAACAAAGAGCTATGGAAGAAGCGCTGGCTGAGGAGCAACGCAGAAATGACCTGGAAATTCAGCGGCTCCAGGATGACAGTATCCGAATCAATGTCTCAAACCGTGTGTCGTTTGATTTTGACAGCGCTGCGCTAAAACCTGATTTTGAATATACCCTGAATAAGGTGGCGAATGTGCTGGGTGATTATAATCGGACAGTGGTGCATGTTATCGGCCATACGGATTCAACGGGCAGTGATCGTTATAACCAGACGCTGTCAGAAAGGCGTGCGGGCAGTGTGGTTGGCTATCTGAGTAATAAGGGCATTAATACTGAGCGTCTACGCAAAGAAGGCCATGGTGAAAGTGAGCCGATTGCAGATAATACAACCGAGTCAGGCCGTCGTAAAAACCGCCGGGTAGAAATACTTGTTAAGCCAGTGGTAGAAGGTCAGGAAGGCCGCGCTTTTCAGCCTCGAGAATAAGGACTGCGAGTTTGAGCCAGCTTCAACGAGTATTTGGACTGCATGCAGTAGGCAGTCTGTTAAAAACCAGTCCGGGCCGGGTATCAGTCCTGATGGCGCTGGAAGATCGCCACGATGCAAGAATGAACCAGATTCTTGATTTGGCTGAGGCGGCTCAGATTCCTGTTCGCCGCGTTGGCCGACGTGAAATAGATGAATATGTCCCTGGTGCCAGCCATCAGGGTATTGTTGCCGAGTTAGGTAAGACCGGTGGATTGGGCGAAAACGATCTACCCAGTTTTTTAGATAATCTTACCCATTCCCCTTTCATTCTTGTACTTGATAGCATTCAGGATCCGCATAATCTTGGCGCGTGCTTACGTAGTGCTGATGCTGCAGGTATCGACGTTGTTATCATCCCTAAAGATAAGTCCGCAATGATTAATGGCACGGTTAGAAAAGTGGCCTG
>JAZGER010000156.1:0-8822 GCA_036478835.1 Gammaproteobacteria bacterium
CTTCCTCCAAACTATGGACCGAAATTTACCGATAAGTTCCAGGCTATTTTCCATGAGCTAGCCAGAAGATATAAAATAGTACTACAGCCTTCGCTTGTAGAGGGTATTGGGACTGATCGGAATATGATGCAACAGGATGGAATTCATCCGAATGCCATTGCGCAACCCTTTATACGCGATCGCATCTGGGAAAAACTGAACCAGCTATTGAATAAGCCTGAATAGTCCGGCCGGGTTCATTGCTATCCCATTAAGTTATCTATTTTACTAAATTGAGACCTTTGCACGATGCAAACGCAAGAGACTAAAACCGCCAAGGCGCCAAGGACGCCAAGAAGATATAAGAATTTATTCGCACGAAGTGCGAAAACAAGCCTGCTTTCTTGGCGATCTTGGCGCCTTGGCGGTTATAAAATGTATCGTGCAAAGGTCTCAAATTAAGTATATTAACTGTGAGTCGAACTGCAATATGAAAAAACTTATTTTAATAGTATTCGCATTGATCGGTGCTGGCATCATCTACCTGGCAATTGCAGGCAGTAAATTGCAGACGATTAAAACTGAAATCGACATTTCAGCACCCCCATCGAAAGTCTGGTCCATCCTGACAGACATTAACAAATGGCAGAAATGGAGCCCCATTATTAATGAATCACAGGGCACAGCCTCTGTTGGGTCTGAGCTCACGATAACGATGATAGGAAAAGAAGAAGGTCAGGATGGGCCAAAATATAATCCTGTCATCACTGCACTCGAAGCGCCCAATCATTTGCGTTGGCGTGCGCATATGTTAGCGGGATTTATTTTCACTAATGATAAGATTTTCGAACTGGAAGAAACAGATTCAGGGACACGTTTAATCCATACAGAAACGTTCAAGGGCCTGCTTGCCCCGCTTTTTTGTGGACAGATGGAAAAAGGGGTACCACCCATGTTAAATTCGATGAATCAGGCATTAAAAGAAACAGCTGAAAAATGAATTGGCAGGCCATGCCAATGGTATTGAGAGGTTCTTATCATCTGGTGCGTCATGCGTTTTACCGCAGCAAAGTAGAAATAACATCCGCTTGATGGTTTTTTTGATAGTCTGTTGTTAGTTGTCCGGCGGTAAAAATCGCCTGCAATTGCTGCAATGCCTGTTCAAAATCGTCATTGATAATGACGTAGGTGTATTCATCGAAATGCGATATTTCTTCTACCGCCTGTTGCATACGTCCATCAATAATTTCATGGCTGTCCTGACCTCGTGCATTTAACCGCTTGCGCAGCTCGTCACGACCCGGCGGCAGTATAAATATGCCGGTATTATCAGGAAAGGCTTTACGAACCTGGCGTGCACCCTGCCAGTCTATTTCCAGTACGACATCATCACCGGTTTCCAGTTGCTTCTGGACGCCAGCAGTCGCAGTAGCGTAATAATTACCGAAGACTTCCGCATGTTCCAGAAACGCTTTTTCAGACAGCATCTGCTTGAATTTTTCCATCGCAACAAAATGATAGTGGACACCATCATCTTCACCCGGTCGTTGTGCACGCGTCGTATAGGAGATAGAAAGCCTTGCAGAGGGCAACCGATCCAACAACGCTTTAATCAAGCTGGTTTTGCCTGCACCTGATGGCGCTGAGATAATGTATAAATTACCTTTTTTCATTCCGCTTACTCTCATTTATTCAATGTTCTGAACCTGTTCCCGCATCTGCTCGATCAGCACTTTTAGTTCGACTGCGGCGGCTGTGGTTCGAGCATCAGCAGATTTTGAACCCAGTGTGTTCGCTTCCCGATTCAACTCCTGCATCAGAAAATCCAGTCTGCGGCCCACAGGCTCCTTGCGTTTTAGCACATCCCTTACCTCGCTGATATGCGCTTCCAGGCGGTCCAGCTCTTCATCAACGTCGGTTTTTTGTGCCAGAAACACCAGCTCCTGCTCAAGGCGGTTTGAATCCGCAGGTACATCAAGTTCATCAAGGCGGGAAAGCAGCTTACTGCGTATTTTGCTTTGAACGTCGGGAATCAGTTGCCGAGAAATCGTCACCTGCTCAAGAATTGCGACACAGCGTTTTTCAAGCATATCGGCAATCCGCGCACCTTCACGTTCACGCGAAGCGATAAATTCGTCAATCGCCTCATCCAGTAGCGTTAATGCCGGCGCTTTTATCTCCTGCAGGACAATCACGTTTTCTTCTATCACGCCAGGCCAGCGCATCAAATCCATAATAGCCGGTGTTCCCGGCTCTGAAACAACCTGTTCGATATCCCGGTAAGCCTGCAACAGTGCCTGTAAGCGTGCACGGTCTACCTGAAAGCCCTGACTTACCGTATCACTCGCGTGGTATCTCAACTGGCATTCCAGCTTGCCTCTGCCCAGGCGTGCAGTCATGGATTCACGGGCCAACGGCTCAAGTCCGCGTAGCTCTTCAGGAAGCCGCACCTGAATATCCAGATAGCGGTGATTGACTGATCGCAATTCCCAACTCAACGCCGTACCGCTAAACTCCCCCGATGCGCGAGAAAAGGCTGTCATGCTCCGGATCATCTCAAGATACTCCTGTCGTTAGCCGATGACAGTTTACGTCGTCTTGCGTCATTTGCCAGATATTTAACTAAAAGCAGAGAATAAGAATAATTTATGCCCAGTAAAGATACGATCAGCCTTAAGCCTGGCACCCTGATAGACGATTACCGCCTGATCAAGACGCTTGGGGGTGGTGGCTTCAGCATCGTTTACCTCGCTCGCCACCGCCTCACGAGCAAACAGTTCGCAATAAAAGAGTATATGCCATCAAAACTCTGCCAGCGCAACGCCGATGGCTCCGTAGAAGCCTGTTCTTCTGACGTTGAATCCAGCCTGAGCCGAGGGCGTAAACTGTTTTTTCAGGAAGCGAATGCCCTGGCTAACCTGAAACACCAGAACATCGTTAATGTGGTCAATTTCTTTCGTGACAATGGCACTGTCTACATGGTGATGGAATACCACCATGGACAGAACTTGCAGATGTACCTCAAACAAAGAAAGGGCGGCCTCAGCGAAGCCTTTATTCGGATCGTCTTTAATCGGTTACTCGATGGCCTTGAGATGATTCACGGCAACGATTTATTACACCTTGATATTAAGCCCGGCAATATTCATATTCGGCCGGGTGGACAGCCCTTATTACTGGATTTTGGCGCTGTACATGGTTTCCCACAAGCCCGTAAGGCACAACCCGGCCAGGTAATCAGCCCAGGGTTTTCGCCCATCGAACAGTACGATAATCAGGGCTACGTAGGGCCATGGACTGACCTTTACGCCTTTGGCGCAACCATGCGCAGCTGTATCGAAGGCAAATCACCACAGCCAGCAGACGAAAGACAGCAGGGTGAAAAACTCAAGCCAGTCTGCGAGCTGTATAAAAAACGCTACACAGCCAACCTCCTGCAAGCCATCGACTGGGCCATGGAGATGGACCCGATGCTTCGACCCCAGTCAGTGAACGAATTCAGGGATATGCTCAGCACAGAAAAAAAGCCAGAAAAAACAAGCTCTACACTGGAGCGACTGGCCAGCTCTTTACTGGGTAATAAGGATTAAGCCCATGAAGACACTCACCGCATCGATAAACCGCCTCGGCAACCGCTCTGTTAATCAGGACCGCTGCCTTATCATTCGCCATGACGAAAAAATCCTGCTCGCAGTCGCCGATGGGATGGGCGGACACACCCGGGGAGAATTGGCCGCTCAAACCGCCATTGAGAGCTTTCAACGCTCATTCGAGAAGCTACCCGGTGTGATTGATGACCCATTAACTTTTCTCCAGGATGCCATTCAAAAAGCCCAGACGGATATTGTTCTTGCAGGCGATAAAGAAGTACCCACGGTGGACTCTCGCACGGTTTGTGTTGTGTGTATTGTGCAGGGAAATCATGCCTGGTGGGGCCATATCGGTGATAGCCGGCTTTACTGTCTACGATTTGACCAGGTGACCACACGAACGCGAGACCATACGCCGCTGGAAACACTCCTTGCCAACGGTGAAATTAGCGAAGACAGGCTGCGAACACATCCATTACGCAATAGCGTGAGCCGTTGCCTGGGAGGTATTCAAAAGACGCCTCCGAAGGCCAGCTTTGACCACGCTGCGTTGAAAAACGGCGACATGATTTTATTGTGTTCTGATGGCCTCTGGTCAGCCTTACCGGAGAAGAAGCTCTGTTCGTTGAATGCCGCCGCCAGTTTAGATATAGCATTAACTAAGCTGGGTGAAGATGCGGAACACGAAAGCTACCCAAATAGCGATAACATCAGTGCAGTTTCACTGCGCTGGTTTGATGGAGCGACCGTCATGGATGACCCGGCTAAAAACGCCAGCGATAATACAAGAGCCTCAAACGGGGACCCACTACAAACTGCCATCGATGAAATCCATCGCGCATTAATTGATTATAGCGATGAAATGGATGCATAAAACCTCAGAATAATTAACGCGCTTTGCTTTAACCATTCCCCTGCAGAGGGTTATTAATTTCCGTATCGACCCATCGTGCTAGCCTTGAGTTTTTGAAGCGTAAAACCGCTTGCAGCACCGGTAGCTGAGATTTTGCTGAATTAGAGCCCATTACCCGCCTTTGCACACAACCATCAACTACAAGTGTTCCTGCTAATGCTGCCTGCACGAACGACTGGCTTAATCATAAATTTCTGTTTAGACCATGAATCTGTGGTAAACCGGCATTAGCTGTGTTGCAATCCTGCCAGGCAATTTCACAAACTTATTAACAGGAGAAAAACCATGCGCCCAAGCCACCGTCCCGTTGATGAAATGCGATCCATAAAAATTACTCGAAATTACACTATGCAGGAGACGGCAGAAGGCCAGCCCTTCAGTGAAGAGGGAATGAATGCCTTACTCGTACTGGCAAAAAAAGGCAGCACTCAATGACTGAAAAAATTGTGCTGGCCAGCGGCAACGCTGGCAAAGTCAGAGAAATTAATCAGCTACTCAACAAATCGGGTCTGGACGTCGTACCACAATCTGATTTTGGCGTTCCAGAAGCCGATGAAACTGGGCTGACTTTTGTTGAAAACGCCATCATCAAGGCTCGCAATGCAGCAGCTCGCACCGGCATGCCTGCAATCGCAGATGACTCAGGCATCGAGGTGGATGCGCTGAAAGGTGCGCCCGGTATTTATTCTGCCCGATTCGCAGGGAAAGCGGCATCTGACTTACAAAACCTTGAAAAACTTCTGGTCGATTTACAGGGTATTCCAGAGGATCAACGCAGCGCACGTTTTCAGTGCCTGATGGTTTTTATGCGCCATGCACAGGACCCAACGCCGCTGATTTTCCAGGGCACATGGGAAGGGCGTATTCTGCAATCTCCACAGGGTGAGAACGGTTTTGGTTATGACCCGATCTTTTTTGTCCCAGAGCAGAACTGCTCATCAGCAGAGTTACCCGCTGCTATCAAAAACCAGCTCAGCCACCGCGGTCAGGCACTCAAGCAACTTGTGTCAGCTCTACTGGACTCCTGATCCTGATGGGCGATATCAACTTCACTGCCCTGCCACCCCTGACCCTCTATATCCACATCCCGTGGTGCGTAAAAAAATGTCCGTACTGCGATTTTAATTCTCATGTTGCCGGAAAAAAGATACCAGAAGAACGCTACATCGATGTGCTTTTAGCCGATATCGAGTCAGAGCTCGCCGGTGTCTGGGGGCGAACCGTTGAAAGTATTTTTATCGGTGGCGGAACACCGAGCCTGTTTTCTGCACCAGCAATAGACCGTTTGCTGAGCGGCTTGCGTACACGGTTGCCGCTAAAGCCTGGGCTGGAAATCACCCTGGAAGCAAATCCTGGAGCCATTGATCAGGAACGTTTTGATGGTTTTCGAAAATCTGGCATCAATCGGTTATCGATTGGTGTACAAAGCTTTCAAAATACTAAATTACAGGCACTCGGGCGCATCCACAATAGCACTGACGCACTGTTTGCCATGAAAACTGCTCGCGCAGCAGGCTTCGATAACATTAACCTGGATTTAATGTTTGGCCTGCCCGACCAAACAACCGAAGATGCCTTGCAGGATCTTGAGCAGGCGATGGCTTTAAACCCCGCCCATATATCCTGGTATCAACTGACACTGGAACCTAACACGCTTTTTTATCAGCAAAGGCCCATTTTGCCGGATCAGGATACTCTATGGGACATGCAAATTTCGGGGCAAAATCAACTGGCACGGCAAGGCTACGAACAGTACGAAGTGTCTGCCTACGCAAAAAAAAGTCAGCGTTGCCATCACAACGAAAACTACTGGGAATTTGGTGACTATATCGGCATAGGCGCTGGCGCACATGGGAAAATCAGTGATGCGGCCAGCCAGTCGGTTAGAAGGACCATTAAACAACGTCACCCAACAAAATACCTGGAAGCCAATCAGGAACAACGCACGTCAAGCTCACGATTAGTTTCCAGCCAGGAACTGGTTTTTGAATATGCGCTGAATCGCTTCCGGCTGACTGACCCGATTCAGCCTGATGAATTCAGTATGGCCACTGGGTTACCGGATACCGATTTTCAGTCTTCACTGCAAACAGCTATTGACATGGGGTTTCTTACAGATGAAAAAGACGGCATCGTAACAACCCGGCATGGGCATCGATTTCTCGATGATCTGGTGGCTGTTTTTCTACAGGATGCGTAATAGATGGACATAGATACACTGAAGCTGGAAATGATTTTTTCGTGTGTTCAGTGTATTCCGTGGCGATTAAAATGATTTAGTTCTCGCCAGGATACATAGACTCCACATTATTTTTCATCATACCCAATCGCCTTGAAAAAAAGCGCTAGCAATTGATCAACCAGTGACTGTAATTCTATCTCTCTATAATGACCTGATTTCAAAATACATTTGGCGTATAAAGCTTCCCTGAGAAAACCCTGAAACATTAAACATGCCACGGGGGGGGAAACAGTCATGTTATAGCCTTCATCTACAAGATCTTTCAGCCCCACTTCAATGTAGTCCGAAAAAGGTTTCCAACGATTTTCAAAAAATTGGCGTGTTGCACCACTGCCTTCAAGAACACTGTGCATTTCCATCCGTAGATAATCCGGATCACGCGCCACACTATCAACATAAATTCGAGTGATGCGGCGCAACACACTGGCAAAATCTGAATCACCTGTGACGATAGCATCAACATAGCTCTCACGCCGGCAGGCTAATTCGTTGAGCACTTCTTCATACAACGATTCTTTGGAATCAAAGTGTCGGTAAAGAATCGCCGGGCTAACACCAAGGCGTGTCGCAATTTCATCAACCGAAACACCGTGATAACCCTTGTCAGCAAACAATAGTTTGGCGACCGCTAGAATAGATGCGCGGCGTTCCGTCGCCTTTAAACGCTTGGGCACTTAAGCATGTTTTTTGATGAGAAACTCGAATTCACCGCTGTTTTCATTCGACTCTAGCAACTCATCCCCCGTCTGTTTACAAAAGGCTTCAAAATCTTTTATTGAACCGGGGTCAGTCGAGACAATCCGTAGTACCTGACCGGCATCCAGTGTATTAAGGCTTTTCTTGGCACGCAGAATGGGTAAAGGGCAGTTTAATCCGCGAGCGTCTAATTCTTGATCATGTGACATAAATGTCTCCTGTATAAATCATTTCGCTCAATTATGTTAGTGAGCGTTTACTTACTATAAGGCAAGGGATAGAAGAAGTCAAACGACAGCAGGGTTAAATATGGCTATTTGTGTAATTTTTCTCTATATGACTGATATTAATGCATATTATTAGACATTCGCACGACACATTTTATAACCGCCAAGGCGCCAGGATCGCCAAAAAACAGACTTATTTTCGCACTTTGTGCGAAAATCTCTTATTCCTTCCTGGCGTCTTTTGCACATTAGTGTAGTGGCATAGTGGTTCTCGTCTCTACAGAAAATGCTCTCTGAAAACTTGATCAACGAGCTACAGTAAGGCAGCTTACCTCTAAAACCCTCGCGCCTTTAACTGACGGTCATGTATTTTACTCAGGCCTAACAAGCCAACAATGGCACCTAATAAAGCCATACCCATATCGGATTGCGTGTCCCACACATACCCCTGTGTTCCGAGAAATGCCTCTGCATTTTCACCTGTGGCCAACGCTACTCCCCATTCGACAAGTTCATAGAACGCACTGAAAGCCAGACAAAACGAAAGGATGAAGACGACTTGCCAGGATTTACCTCGCACAATTGATTTTCTTAGAATCACTTCTCTTGTCACCAGCGCCGGAACAAAACCCTGAGCAAAGTGCCCGACTTTGTCGTAATTATTTCGAGAAGAACCAAAAAACTCACCAAGAAAATCAAACAGTGGAACTTCTGCGTAAGTGTAATGGCCACCGACCATCAAAATGATACTGTGAATTAATATCAATAAATAAACCAGAGGGGTGAGTCTGAATGACCGCCAGGTTAGCGCCAGAACGATGACAGCAATCAATGCCGGGGCGACCTCCAGCATCCAGGTGAATGAGTCTTTAGGCGATATTCCAGACCACACCAGAACAGATGTAAATAAAACTATCCAAAGGTATTTATTCACTGAATCCTCACTAAAAATTAACGTCCACGCTGCATTGCCTCGCGTTCTTGTACTGTCATCTGTTCCCAACGCTCGCGCAATGCTCTGCGTTTTTTTTCTGGCTGTTGTTTGTACCATTGTTGCTTGTCACGCAGTTTGTTTTTTCTCTCTTCGGGCAATGTTTGCCAGCGGTCAATGCGTTGCGATGTTCGCTTGCGCTGATCCGGCGTCATGCGCTTCCAGTTTTTTGCCCCCTGGCGCA
>JAZGER010000157.1:0-3446 GCA_036478835.1 Gammaproteobacteria bacterium
CAGGCTTCATGGAAAATAGAATGAATGGGTGTATCCACCCGAGCATATAGCTTGCCGCCAATTAAACCAGCCTCTTCATCGCCCCAGAAGCTGCCGGGGATATCTTGACCGGCTTCTGAAACCACCAATTGCAGCTGATAACGTGCTAGCAAGCGCTGTAGTCCATGCAGATCAACATCAGCAAGCCGGTTTACAGCCTTGATTTCATCTTTTTTCACCCAGTTTATGCGATTCATTGTCAGATATTGCCACAATTCACTTGCAATGATGTGCTCATTTTGTACTCTGAAGACATGGATATCGAATTTACTAAAATGCATGGCATAGGCAATGATTTTGTCGTGATCAATGCGATGCAACAACCCTTTGCGCTGACGCTAGAACAGGTCCGGCATATTGCCGATCGCCGTTTTGGCATTGGTTGTGATCAGCTACTCGTTGTTGAGCCAGCCACTATTGGCATCGCAGATTTCAAATACCGGGTTTTTAATGCCGATGGTCATGAAGTCGAGCAATGCGGGAATGGCGCTCGCTGCTTTGCTCACTATGTGCGCGCAAAAAAACTCACTGATAAAACAGTCATCCCGGTAGAAACAGCGAGTGGATTGATTGAACTGACACTGCTTGAAAATAGCCATGTGCGCGTCAATATGGGCACACCGATTTTTGATCCGGAGTCTATCCCTTTTGAAGCCAATACGCAGGCAGACCGCTATGCCATTACCGTCAATGATGAAACCATGGATATTGGCGCTGTGTCGATGGGCAATCCGCATGCAGTCCTTGAGGTCGTGGATATTGATCACACGCCAGTTGAACGGCTGGGTGCGAACATTGAAGCTCACCGTCGCTTTCCCGATCATGTGAATGTCGGCTTTATGCAGGTGCTGGATCGCAATAACATTAAGCTGCGTGTCTGGGAGCGAGGTGCTGGCGAAACGCTGGCCTGTGGTACCGGTGCCTGCGCTGCTGTTGTCATCGGACAAATCCAGGGCTTACTCGATGAAACGGTGCGGGTCACGCTTACGGGTGGTCAGCTTGTGGTAAGCTGGGCGGGTGAAAATCACCCGGTGCTCATGACCGGGCCAGCAAGTTTTGTATTTGAAGGTAAAATTACGTTATGACGCAGCAGGCAACTTCAGATCTATCCGACGACAAAAACAGGGAACAACAGGTTGTTGACTATCTCCTGAAAAATCCCGGCTTTATTAACCAGCACCCGAAAGTACTGGCGGCTCTGGAGCTACAGCACACAACAGGCACTGCCGTTTCTCTGATTGAACGACAGGTAATTACCTTACGCGAACAAAATATCCAGCTAAAAAATCAGCTACAGGAGCTGCTATCGAACGCTCGTGAAAATGACCAGCTGCATAATCGCATGCATCAGTTAACCCTTAAATTAATCAACAGGCACACACTATCGTCTCTACTGGAAACACTGCACGAACACTTACATACGGATTTAAACGCTGACGTTCTGATCGCTCACTTGAACAGTAAAACAAAAACTGACAGTCCCTTCATTAAACCAATGACCGCAGATAAAGAGGTCGAGCAATTATTCGATGTGGCTTACGATGCCGGAAAACCCAGTTGTGGTCGACTGAAAAAAACCCAGCTGGATTTTCTGTTCGACAAAGCTGCCGGTGATATTGCGTCTGCCGCCATTATTCCCCTTGGATCAAATGCTTCAGCGGGTTTACTGGCAATCGGCAGCCGCGATGCTGATCGTTTTAATCCGGGCATGGGTACATTATTTCTCACTCAACTCGGCGAAATATTCAGCCAGTTACTCCATCGTGTTGATTCATCTGCAGACTGAAAAAGCAACCGGCAAGCCTTTTTCTAACCGGTGAGATCTGCAATGAATTCAGCTTCTCTCATAGTATTCAACAAATTCCTTGAACACCTGGCGCATGAACGCTGCCTTTCACCTCTGACAGTGAGTAGTTACCGGCGCGATATCGACGCATTCATCGGGCACTGCCAGCAACGAAAAATCTCCCAATGGCCAGATGTCTCACACAATCTGGTACGTGAATTTGCTGGGGTTTCTCACCGAAAAGGCCTGGGTGGTCGTAGCATCCAGCGCCGCCTTTCTGCCTTACGGACTTTTTTTCATTACCTTATTAATAAGCAGGGCATAAAAATCACTGCCAACCCTGTCGTTGGGGTTCAGGCACCTAAAACGGAAAAAAAATTACCTCACTGTATCGATGCTGATCAAATGCAAAAAGTGCTCGATGTGACCGTCACTCACTGGATTCAACTACGCGACCTGGCCATGATGGAAATGCTCTATTCCTGTGGCCTGCGCCTGAGTGAACTGGTATCGCTAAACCTTAATCAGCTGGATATTGCCTTACAGGAGATTACCGTCACGGGTAAGGGGAATAAAACGCGAATCCTTCCCATTGGCCGCAAAGCTCTAGCGGTGCTGGGGAACTGGCTGCCTGAACGCAAGCAGCACTGCCATTCAGATGAAATCGCCGTTTTTATTTCTTCTCGTGGATCGCGGATAAGTCATCGTAACGTACAGGCACGGATGAAACAGTGGAATCTATCGCAGGATCTCAATATTCGTTTGCATCCGCATGCGCTGCGCCATTCTTTTGCCAGCCATCTCCTTGAATCCAGTAGCAACCTTAGAGCCGTCCAGGAATTACTGGGGCATGCGAACCTTTCTACCACACAAATCTATACCCACCTCGATTTTCAGCATCTTGCCGAGGTCTATGATAAAGCACACCCCAGAGCCCGAAAGCCCCGACAAACGGCTAAACGAAAGACTACAGAATAACTGCAGATCCACCGGAAATGCACAATTCCCTTGGTGTACAATAACCGATCTCAGGGAGACACTTAATCCCTTCAAAATAGAGATTATCGAGGTTGGCTTGAAACAATATCGAGGAACAACAATCCTGTCAGTTCGCCGAAATGGCCGTGTTGTCATTGGTGGAGATGGCCAGGTTTCCATGGGGAATACGGTCATGAAAGGCAATGCGCGCAAAGTCAGGCGTCTGTATCAGGATCAGGTACTGGCTGGATTTGCAGGTGGGACTGCTGATGCCTTTACCCTCTTTGAACGCTTTGAAGCCAAGCTACAGAAACATCAGGGGCATCTAGTCCGCTCCGCCGTTGAACTGGCCAAGGATTGGCGGACAGACCGGATGCTGCGCCGACTCGAAGCGATACTGGTCGTCGCTGATACAGAAAGCTCTCTGGTGATTTCCGGCAATGGCGATGTAATTGAACCAGAAGACAGCCTGATGGCAATCGGGTCAGGCGGTCCCTTCGCACAGGCGGCTGCCCGCGCCATGCTGGACACCACTGAGCTTAGTGCTCGTGAAATCGTTGAAAAAGGCCTTTCCATTGCTGGCGATATTTGCGTTTTTACCAACCATAATCTGACACTGGAAGAATTAAGTTTCGATGAAACT
>JAZGER010000158.1:0-3075 GCA_036478835.1 Gammaproteobacteria bacterium
TGGTCGTAGCTTCTTGTGTATGCCTGACCGTTGCTCCATTGCCAGCCGGTGATCTGGTCGTTGCTGTTGTAGCGGATGTTGCGGATATACGGTTGACCGGCGATGTTGATGCGGCTTAACTGGTCGCCACTGTAGCCGTAGGCGAGGGCTTTGCCGGAGGGCAGGAGCTGCGTTGTTAGCTGGCCTGCTGCGTTGTAAAAAAAGCGCTGGGTCAGGGTTGTGCCGTCAATGCGCTGGGTCGTGACTCGAAGATTGCCGCGCCAGTCGTATTCAAAACCGCTGCGACCACTGGGGTCAGTGACGTTGCACAGCTTGCCCTTGCCATTCGGGCAGTTGTCATACGTGTAGGTGGTGGTCAGGCTGTTGTTCCAGCTTTCAGTCTTTTTTTGGAAGATCAATCGAGTCCGACCCCATTGATCTTTGCAACAGAATATCTGTTTCTACATAACCAACTAACAAATTCATTGGGTTCGATTTAGGATAGTAAACCCAGTATAAATCCTCATCTCTGGAATCCCTTCGAAAATTAAAAATGAAATCATTGCCACCACCTCTAAGAAAAACGCTAATACCTTTTTCGGGAGAAGAACCACTTCGTTTTTTACTCGTATAAATATTTAAAAAATCGTTTTTAAATATTTTTCGATTGCCTGGCGATAATTCTTTTCCGTTTATAACTATTTCCAGATCATCATTAGACACTAGTGCCGCTTTAAATTCTTTCATAAGAAGAAGACGCGTCGTAGTGAATTGGCATGTCGATAAAAGAAAAACTACCGCACTTATGAGAATAATTTTTTTATCTTTTCCCGTATTACCCTTCTTAAAGTTATAGCTCAATACTACTTTAATCGAGAAAATTAGCATTAGAAAGAATGTTATAAAACTAATAATAGCAAACCAAATTGATAATTCAATATACTCATTTAATACATACATAGTTAGAAACTAAATAATGATGTAATAGAGTCTTTTATTTCATAAATATTGAAAGATGCTAATTCTTCAGTTTTCGTTACATAACCTGAAGCTCCAACTGGCGAACCTAATGCAAACCCACCCCCTGCATACGCGCCAGTATAACCTTCGCCAGTTATTATCCCTCCTTCGATTCCTGCGCCTGGAATACCCCCATCAAAACCTGCTTGGGCTCCTGGGCCCGTATACGCCGTTTGCCGAATCGTATTCCAGCCCTCGGTGCAGGCAGTGGCTACATTGCTATACAGCGGCGTCTTTAAACCCTTGTACTCACTGTAGGCAATCTTGCGGTTATCAAAATGGCGGCTGTAGGTATGTAGCCAGCCACCAAAGTCACTGTCAACGGCGCCGGCCGAGGGATACGACCGGGTGAAGAATAAACTCACGGAGGTCAGATCCGTCTCACTGCGCAGCAGATTGCCCGACGCCAGGTCAACACCTTGTTCACTCACACCACCGGGGCGCGGATCCGGCGCCAGGTACCAGGTGTTCGCCTGAACGACACTGCTGCTGATTGCGACTAGCCAAAAAATTATTCCGCGCATAACCCTTCCTCCGTTGAGGTTATGTCTGGACCTTGACTTACATCAACTGACTTTGTCAATAGACAAAGTCAGAGTTTGACAAACTATCACTGTTAATTAATTATAATATTTGAATGATTTAATACGTTAATTGCTTAGCTATGATTCTGTTGAAATACGAAAGTGGCATCATAAAAACTCGGTAGCCAGAAGGCTACCGAGCCTGAATCAGGCATTCACCGTAATCCGCCTCGCCTGAACCTTTTCCTGTTTCGGAATAACAACTTCAAGCACACCATGATTTGAGTTTGCGGTAACGGTATCAATATCGATACTTTCTGGCAGACTGAAGCGTCGAAGGAAATGACCGCTCAAACGTTCGACTCGCTTATAGTCTTTACTCTCTTCTTCTGACCTTGAAACCCGCTCACCGGAAATTGTCAGCACGTTATCTTCCAGGCTCAGTTCGATATCAGATGGATCGACGCCGGGAATATCCGCATAAATTACGTAGCTGTCATCTAGCTCCCTGATATCTACTGTCGGCGACCAGGTTTTATCAGCTTCCTGGCCCTGATCGAGTTTCATCTGTTTGTTGCGATAGAGCGCACGACCGGCCTGATCTATCTGGTTAAATACATGCCATGGTTCGTAGTGTAACTGTGTCATATCATTCTCCTGTTAAATAAAATTCAGAGATACTGCTATCTCCCTTACGATCAGATATGGGGGCATCGCGGGAATTTTCAACAGGCAGAAGAAAAATTATTGCAATAGACTCTCTATATCTGACCTTCTCTTTGTATATATAAAACAGACTATTAGGAAAAACACCTCGCACATACCTCTTTGAAGCGATCTTGCGATCGACTGTGACCTGTTAATTAACTTAGAAATATACTATAATTAGCGGTAATTAAAGAGCAGGAAACTCATCTGCCAGCTTCAATGAAGCTCAAAAAATAACGGCTTAATTAACAACAACTTCTTTCGGGAAAGCACATGAACTCCAGATTTTTTAACATATTTTCTCTACTCCTTGCAAGCGCCTGCTTCATTACTCAAAGCGAAGCGGCTGACTCCTGTGGCGAACCCGCCTGGGACCCTGCCGTCGATCACGGTCTGGTCCTATGGCAGGATTGCACAACGGGCATCTGGCAGGCTCGCGTCAGCACGAATACGCAAACGAAAAATCTGGTTTTCAATGGCAGCATCACTACGAACCAGGGCTTTGATTCCATCACACCGCTAAACATTGAATCCTCTGATACTTTCAACACCAGTGATCCTTTGGCCCTGTCGCTTCAACTTAAAGCGGCGAATCCCTGGTGGGATGGATTTTCCTTTAGCTACTCTGGTTATGCCTGTCTGGAGATTATCCCTAATGCCAAGGTCAGTAATACGGTACTGATTGGGCCGAACAAAACACCGTTAACCACACCGCTCGATCTCAACACACTCGGCCCCTGTGCCGGGCCTGAACCGACCTTATCGATTGCCGATGTGATGGTGAGCGAAGCCGATGTAGAGGCCAGCTTTACGGTCACATTATCGGCGGCCAGCACCGACACCG
>JAZGER010000159.1:0-4347 GCA_036478835.1 Gammaproteobacteria bacterium
CCCGGACCGTGGCCACTGGCGTATTGATTCCCGGTAAATCCTGGGTGACAACATCAGCTAGTGTTTCAAGTTTTTCAGTATTGATTACCACCGCATTATCGTGGAGAGGGACTGCTCCACCGGTATAACCGGTACCGCCACCACGAGGGATAATCGGCAGCCCAAGATCGATACAGGCGCGAACCACCGCAGCGACTTCCTGCTCGGTATCCGGGCTAATAACTGCAAACGGCAATTCAACGCGCCAGTCGGTCGCATCCGTTGCGTGTGAGACACGCGCAAGCCCACCAAAATCAATATTATCCTTGCGAGTGATTTTATTCAGGCGGCGGCGTAGCTGTCTGCGCAGTTCTCGAACACGGGGAAACCAGCCTTCAAACTCTCTGACTGATTGTCTGGCGGCAGCCAATAAAGCCAACGCCTGCTGATTACCATCAGCACGACTTTTTATCTGATCAAGCCGGTGGTGCATCGCACGGCTCAACGATTGAAAACGTCGAGGGTTTTCCAGCAAATCATCCTGAATATAAGGATTTCGTGTCACCACCCACAAATCACCTAAAACTTCAAAAAGCATACGGGCAGAACGCCCGGTTCTGCGTTCACCGCGCAAGCTCTCAATCGTTTTCCACATGTCTTCACCCAGAAAACGGATAACAATTTCACGGTCTGAGAATGATGTGTAGTTATAGGGGATTTCGCGGATACGGTGTAGCATGGGGAGTTATTGAGCCTTTGTATTAAGCACTGATTGGCCAGGCAATTCGCAAAATGCGTAGAGTGGATCAAGCGGTAGCGGATCCACGAATATTTTAATGTTAATGATGTGCATAGGATTGTTGCTGTATTATACACGCGTGGATCCGCTGCGCTTGATCCACCCTACCTCAGATTACTTTATTGCCTGATAAAATTTAATACAAAAAAAACGGGGCCCGAAGGCCCCGTTCTGATTCTTCTCGAAAAAATTCGATTAGAACTTGTGGGTCATACCCAGTGTCGTTGTTTCAGACTCACCTTTTTTACCATTAGCACCATCTTTGTCCAGATCAGAGTTTGCGTGACCGATGTATACCTTAGTACGTTTAGTGAACATGTGTTGCACACCGAGGCGCCATGTTGTTGCTTCGCTGACATTATCAGCAGCATTATTGATAGTTATAGCATTACCATTCCCATCAATGCCAGCTCTGGTTCCAGAACCAAGACCATCAACACCATCAGATTCATCTGACTGACCGTAATCAAGCGAAATCAGGTTATTGGCAAGTTTGTAATCAACACCAACACTCCAGAGATCCGCACCGTCACCTTTAGATGTACCTGTGCTGGTTAACAGGCCCTGGTCAACTTCGTAGATACCACGAACAGTAAAACCGGAAATACTGTATTTACCACCGACCTGAACAGCAGAGGCTTCATCAGATTGCTGTGTGTCGATCAAAGAAGCAAAACCGTAGAAACCATTACCGCCGTAAGTGACGCCAACTGAATATGGATCTTCGTTTTCTAAGTCACTTTCCGTGTTGTCTAACTGGTATGTACCAGTGAAACCCAGACCGCCCGCAATTTTAGGGCTATCGTAACGGATCATGTTTTTGCCACGACCCTGACCTTCTTCGCCCTTGCCTTTATGCAAGCCAGACTGCAAACCGATGCTACGTGACTGGATGCTGGTGCGGTACCATGGATCAATCTTGCTACCAGGTGATTTGTAAGCTGTAGACATTGTGCCGAACAGTACGCGACCAAAGCCACCCTGCAGACCAATATACTGGTCACGACCGATCAGACCATCGTTCTTACCATCAGCTTCGCTAATGTCGGTCTGTAATTCGTATTTGAAAACACCTTTCAGGCCATCAGAAATCTTTTCAGATCCCTTGATACCAAGAGAAGATGTATTTGATTTCAGGTTGATGTCGTCAGAACCGCCATCCTGATCAGTTGCATCTATTGATGCGTTGACCTGACCGTAAACTGAAACGTCAGCATTGGCAAAACCCATGCTGCCTGCCATTGCGACTGCTAGTGCAGATACTAAAAACTTGTTATTCATAATTAACTCTCCTTCTCAAACCTTTGATTGTGTTTGCAAGACTGATTTGTTGTTTCGAAAACGAATCCTAACCCAGCTATTGTGAATAATGCAACACTTTTTTCAAAAAAAACAACAATGTTGCTTTATTGTCACTTTTATACCACAGGCCAGGTAATTACCTGAATACAGAATATCAGGGCTATAGCATTTAAATACAATAGCTTAGATAACCTGCAGCCTTACTCTAACTGCGATACGGGTAAAACACGCCTCGTTACAAATCATTGTGCCCCTGAACGGCAAGCCAGGTATAAACCTGAATATTGATTATAAAAAACGTTAACCAACGCTCAAAAAACCACAGGATAGCCTCAAAATCGTATCGAGAGTGCTTATTGTTGTATATAACACACCTTGGAACCTTCGCACGATACTTGATAACCGTCATTGCACCAAGATCACCAGGAATCAGGTGGGTTTGCCTTCGTGCGAAAACACGCTTATATCCTCCTGAATCCTCTACGCACAGGCTGCCCTGCCTCTCAGTGCAAGGGGCTCCCACCTGAAAATCGCTCAGGAGCCTCTACATAGGTCTGCTAGTTATCAAATTCAGGGAACGGCGCGACTCACTAAGCATATATAGAAGGAAAAAAAGGGCTTCCGTTTCCGGAAGCCCTTTCTATGTTGGCTGGGGGACAAGGATTCGAACCTTGGTTGGCGGAGTCAGAGTCCGCAGTCCTACCGCTAGACGATCCCCCAATAATCCAAACCTATAATAGGATGCTAACGCTTGCTGAACTGAGGCGCTCTTCGAGCCTTGTGCAAACCCACCTTTTTACGTTCAACCTCACGCGCATCTCGCGTAACAAAACCCGCAGCACGTAGTGGCTTGCGCAGGGCTTCATCGGTTGCGATCAGCGCACGCGTGATACCATGGCGTATGGCACCCGCCTGCCCAGTCGTACCACCGCCTTTTACAGTGGCGTTAACGTCAAACGCATTAGGCATTTCAACTTTATCGAATGCCTGGCGCACGATCATGCGGGCTGTCTGGCGACCAAAATATTCGTCCAGCGGTCGCTTGTTAACCGTAATCGCCCCACTGCCTTTCTTTAAGAATACTCGGGCGGTTGAACTCTTGCGGCGACCAGTTGCGTAATAAGTTTCACTCATTGTCTATTCCTGTACTTTATAGTTCCAGCAGTTGCGGTTGTTGAGCCGTGTGGCCGTGCTCTGCGCCCGCATAAATTTTCAGCTTACGATACATCGCACGACCCAGTGGGTTTTTAGGCAACATCCCTTTAACTGCCAGCTCCAGAACACGACCCGGTGCATTTTCCTGCATCTGGGTGAAATTCATGGATTTCAGATTTCCAATATAACCCGTATGATGATAATACATCTTACCAGTGGCTTTATTTCCAGTGACACGCAGCTTTTCAGCGTTGATTACAACGATATAATCGCCTGTATCTACATGCGGGGTGAATTCTACTTTATGCTTGCCACGTAAACGGCGAGCGATTTCAGTGGCAAGACGACCTAGCGTCTTTCCGTCAGCATCGACCAGGAACCAGTCCCGACGTACTTCGTGCGCTTTAGCACTGAAGGTTTTCATTTGATACTCCAGAAACATCTTACTGCGTAAAAGAGCGGGAATGGTACAGAATCAGATTCAGATATACAAGACGTAACGATGAAATCAGTGAGCAGGCATGTCCTCTGGAATAAAAAAAAGGCGCAGTAGAAACTGCACCTTAAAAATAACCACCAAAGGAGGATTGGAGGAGGCTAAACGGTTCAGGTTGGAGGGATGAACCGTTTAGCTGATTAGTATCTTCTAATATTCTACTTCTCTTGTCAACGTCTTTTTTGAAAGAAATTCATCAGCTCCTCGAAAAAATGGTAAAAATGTAGGTCTATTTGGTGGTGGCACCGGCTTTACGCGCAGTCAACCAAGCTAACTCTTATCGCGATACTTAATTGATTTCCTATCCCCACCTCGCGACCTTGCCATAGCCGGACGATTCAGCTGTGACTCAATCTTCCGTTTAAAGTGCTCACTCCCCAGCACCCAGGCCTTGTTTGTCGATGCACGAATCTCTTCCAACTACCGGCCCAGCATTTGTATGACTTTTGAGATGCTTTCTTCCCGGTGCGGAGTCAGCAACAAATGCGCATGATTGGTCATCAACACATAGGCATGAACATCACACGCGTATTTGCGGCAAGCCTCTTTCAGCTTTTCAAGATAAAACTGATAATCTTCATCCGCATAAAAAATGGGTTCACGATTATTGCCCCGC
>JAZGER010000160.1:0-13758 GCA_036478835.1 Gammaproteobacteria bacterium
CCCGAGTATCCGATCGTACATCCTGTACCTGCACTTTATTCAACACCCCTTTTGTGACGAATACAGATTTTGAATTGTCCGGGTGATCATGTTCAGGGATGACGCAAAGGTCGAACCAGCACAGAGGAAATGAAGGCTGCATCAGAACAACAACCCTACCCCCAAAAGTATGGCGGGCAACAAGCATGGGCCAGTGAGTTGCATGCCCGGCACCAAGCAATAAATCGGGCGCGGGTATTGCATCTCCAGCAGGAAAGTATTTTGTTAACCAGTGCCAGGGTTTGGATAGTTGATGCAGCACATTAATCTCAAAAACCGTCATGTCACTCAGCGCCTGCAAAGCCTGGATCAAACCTTGCGTCTGGTTTTCATGCCCAGGACGATCATCTACGAAGCGCCAGATAATCATAGCAAGAACAGCGAGTTAATCTGTTAGTACGTAATCAGCACCACAATAGGGGCATTTGGCCCTGCCGGTATCTTCAATCGGTAAATAAACCCTGGGGTGAGAATTCCACAAAGTCATACTGTCCATCGGACAATGCAAAGGAAGATCGGTGCGCGTCACTTCGTAGCGGTTTTCTGCATTTGCCTGCGTATATCGGGAACCGCCCGCGTCTGCAGCTGTATTTGGGTTTGCCACTTTGCTTCTCCTAATTTTTATCCGCGACTAATGTTAACCAGTCCGGGTGATCATTGCGGCGCCCATGAACCAGATCAAAATAGATCGTCTGCAATTGTTCAGTAACTGGCCCCCGTTTGCCGCTGCCGATCATACGATTATCCAGCTCGCGAATGGGGGTAACTTCAGCCGCAGTGCCCGTAAAAAACGCCTCATCCGCAACATAGACCTCATCTCTGGTCAGTCGCTTTTCGCGTATTTCGAGTCCCAGTTTCTGTGCGATAATCATAATCGTATCACGGGTTATGCCTTCCAGTGCCGATGTCAGATCGGGTGTGAGTAGCACCCCGTTACGCACCAGGAAGATATTCTCGCCACTGCCTTCAGCCACATAGCCTTCGTTATCGAGTAGCAACGCTTCGTCATAGCCATCGGTCATCGCTTCGCGCAGGGCCAGCATGGAATTCATATAATTCCCATTTGCCTTAGCCTTGCACATGGTGATATTGACGTGATGACGAGTATACGAAGAGGTCTTGATTCGCAGGCCTTTTTCCATGTTCTCTTCGCCGAGATAAGAACCCCACTCCCAAGCTGCCACCATGACGTGCGTCTTAAGGTTGTCCGCCCGTAGCCCCATGCCCTCGGAGCCATAAAAACACATCGGTCGCAAATAGGCCGAGGAAAGATTATTCTCACGAACGACTGTCCGCTGGGCTTCATTAATAACATCTTTTTCATAAGGCATCGGCATTTGCAGAATATGCGCCGAACGAAACAGTCGATCCGTATGCTCCTGCAGGCGAAAAATCGCCGTGCCCTGTTCAGCATCATAGGCGCGAACACCTTCAAAAACCCCCATGCCATAATGCAGCGTATGCGTTAACACATGCGTCTTTGCCTCGCGCCAGGGAACCAGTTCCCCATCCAGCCAGATGACTCCGTCGCGATCAGCCATAGACATCAGATTTTCTCCTTAGATATTACTATATTAAAACATTGTACAGCCCTGTCGAACCGGCTGCCGTATCAGACAGCCTAGTATAGCGTGTGAAGGTGCTTTTGTGGTTCTTTTTATATCTTACACAACTGATCAGGCACAGTTTTATCAAAGCAATTAACGGATCATTTTTTTGCTTTTGGGGAAAAAAGCAGTACCAGGGCGGCACAGCACAATCTAATCTTATTCGTTATCTGCAGCTTACCCAGTAACCGGGTTTTCAGCTGTTTTGCAGGACAGCCAGACAAGAGTAAACCATTGGCCTGGCAAGATGATTGAAAATGGAAACTTTCTCAGTAAAAAACGACAGTTTGTGTTTGGTGTAGTGGAGCAGTTAATTATTCGAATGACCCACCACCTTGACTTGACATTTCTGATTTTGTCAATCATTCTGCCTTAATGCAAAGTATAAAGATTAGTTCAAAAGTTGATGAAGACACCTGGAATGAACTCAAGGCACTCGCCTCAGAGACCCACCAGAATGTATCGGGACTGCTCACTGAAGCGATCAGCGAATATGTCGCTCGAAAGCGTGTCCGTCCGATGGTCCTGAAGCATCTGGAGCAATCTATCGACGAAAACGAAGAGCTGGGTAAACTGCTTGCCCAATAATCGTGTCGTCTTCCTGAGCCGTGACGAGGCAATCGAGATTCACCGCATCCTGCTGGAACGATTCGGTGGCCCTGCTGGAATACGAGATATGGGTCTTCTGGAAAGCGCTCTATATCGTCCAAAAACAGGGCATTATGCTGATCTGGCTGAAATGGCTGCCGCCTTATTTGAGTCTCTCATCATGAACCACCCATTCGTCGACGGAAACAAACGCGTTGCTTTTTTTGCAACCGATGTGTTTTTACGCATGAACACTTACAAACTGCAGGTAGATCCACCTCAGGCACACCGCTTCCTAATTGGACTACTCGAAAACCAGCAATGTTGTTTTGACCAACTGCTGCCCTGGATCAGAAAGCATCTGATAAAATTAAAGTAGACAAAAGTGATTGAGCAATTATTTTTAAGCTCAGCACAATGACCTGCGCTATGTCGCCAATCCTACATTGGATGCAGGATGCGGTAAGAGACAAACTACAGCAACCTTCCTTATTCCAGGGATTTGAACAACTTGCCTAAGCGAATACTGCTTCCCATTGCTGCACCACTTTCTGCTGACGCTCAAATTCTTTATCCGGGTCGATCTCTAACGATTGCCCCCGCAACGCCAGGTGGTGTGTCATGCCTCGAAAATGACGGTACGTATCTGCCAAGTCATTGGCAACGCTGACATCAATGCATCCAATACTGGCCAGGGATTCCAGTAAACGCACAGTATCCGTGTACTTCAATAATATCGGGTATTCCTTCGCCCATAGGAGAACCAGATACTGAACCAGAAATTCTATATCAACAATGCCACCAGGGTCATGCTTGAGATTAAACTCTTCACTGGAACCTGAACCCAGTTCATCACGCATCTGTTGCCGCATTTCCCTGACGTCAATTTTTAATCCTGCTTCATCGCGCGGTTTTTTGAGTATGCGGGCACGTACATCTGCAAACACCGGGGATAGAGCATCATCACCAGCAACCATGCGCGCCCTCACCAGGGCCTGATGCTCCCAGGTCCAGGCATTATTCAACTGGTACTCAACAAATGACTCCAGGCTCGTCACCAGCATGCCAGAATAGCCTGATGGTCTTAAGCGGGTATCAACGTCATACAGCGTGCCGGCTGCCGTCTGGGTGGTCAGTATATGAACGATACGTTGCCCTAACCTGGCGAAAAAAATAGCATTATCAACAGAATTCCTGCCAGTCGTTTGCTGCCCGTTGCCCATACTGTCGTGCAAAAAAACCACATCGAGATCAGAGCCATATCCCAGTTCGATGCCGCCCATTTTGCCATAGCCAACAATACCAAAATTGACCTTGCGCTTTTTTCTATCGACTTGACACATCGGCGTGCCATAGCGTGAAGTCATCTGCTCCCAGGCAAGCGCCAACGCCTTTGCCAGAACAATCTCGGCAATCGCAGTCAGGTAATCACTGACAATCGCTACTGGAATCACGCCGGCGATATCCGCTGCAGCAACGCGCAGAGCCATGGCATGGCGAAACTGCCGAAGCACATCCATCTGCTGTTCCATGTCATCAGAGTCGACACCGGCAAAATCATTTTCAAGCTCGGCCTTTAATCCCGCCTGCTTCATCGGAGCAAACAGCGCGACTGGATCAAGTAGCTGATCCAGCAGAATGGGAAAACGGGCCAGGTAAGTCGCTATCCAGTCACTGGCATCACACAGTTTTACAAACTGCGACAAGGCCGCAGGGTTTTCCAGCAACAGTGACAGATAGGTCGTTCTACCGGCAATTTTTTCAATGACTTTTATCATGCGAATCAATAACAGGGTACTTTGATCATAGTTAGCCGCAGCATCAATAAGCCGTGGCATCAGCGCATTAAAATAAATACGACCCCGCTCTCCCAGATAGATTTGTGCTGAGCCGGCTTTTAGCTGATGAACCCACCGCAGGGCTTCTTCCGGATCGTCATACCCCGCTTGCTCCAATAGAGTCATCGCCTCATTCTCCACCAACGTATCGCCCCACACTCTATCGGCATTTGAAGTCGCTACATCCGGCGCATCCACATCGGCGAAAATCTGATCGAAATGCGTTTGAACCTGTTGTCGGTGCTGATCAAGCTGACTGAGAAAATCTGACCACCGCTCAAAACCCATCGCACAGGCAAGCCGCAACTGATCCTCTTTCTCTTCTGGCAAACTATGTATCTGCTCATCACGCATCGCCTGGATGGCATTTTCTGCATGACGCAAAAAATGATAGGCGCTAACCAGCTCATCGGCACAGGTTTGTGTGAGCTGCCTGAGCTCAACCAACAGCGGCAAAACCTTCAACAGATTGCGCTGCCGCAGTGCTGGCTGCCGACCGCCACGAAGCAACTGAAATACCTGCCCAATAAACTCTATTTCCCGAATCCCCCCTGGACCCAGTTTGATATTGCTTTGCTGTCCCTTACGCTCGACCTGTGCCTGGATCTGTCGTTTCAAATCGCGCAGAGCATCAAAGGTGGCGAAATCCAGATAACGTCGATAGACAAAAGGCCGGAGTAATTGCATCAACTCATCACGATCCTGCTGCCTGCCGGTCACAGGTCGCGCCTTAATCATTGCGTAGCGCTCCCACTCCACTCCCTGATTCTGATAGTATTCCTCGATGGCCGCAAAACTGTAAACCAACGAACCACTGCTCCCATACGGGCGCAAACGCATATCGACACGAAACACAAAGCCGTTACTGTCTCTGTCATTCAGCACTCGAATCAGCGCTCTGCCCAGCAGGGTAAAATATTCCTCAGAGCTTTTTGCATTGCGTTTTTTCGCTGGCTCGCAATCAGGATAAGTGAAGATCAGATCAATGTCGGAAGACAAATTTAATTCGTGCGCGCCCATTTTCCCCATCGCCAGAACAACTAGCTGCGCAGATTTATGATCCGGGGTCATGGGTGCTGGAGATTTTTCCCAGGCAGTGAGCTGCATTAACGCAGAACGCACACAGGCCTCAGCCAGGATTGACAGGTCTTGCAGTGTCCCTTCAAGCCGCGCCCAACGTTCCAGATCGCGCCAGATAATACGCAACATTTCACGCTGACGAATGAATCGAAGGCAGGCTTTCAGATCGAATTCATTGCGGGTTTTTTTTACCTGTGCATGAATCGACTGGCTGAAGATTTCCGGTTGATAATCAGCAAGCAAATCACCACTACTCAAAAGCTCCATGACCAACTCGGGCCTGGCACAACAGACTGTTGCCACATAATCACTCAGCGCAAACACACGACACAGGCTACGCTGCAATTCCAAATTGGCTGGATAACCACAGCCAATCGATTCAGCATTTTCAATATAGGTCACCCATTTCTGCTGCGCAACAGACTGCAAGTCTTCAGGCAGAGAAGACCAGATGCCCGCTTGTTTCGTGTCTTTATTTTGTTTTGTCACATTCTGAGATTACAACGATGCAGCAAGAAAATCAGCAGTAATTTTAAGCTGGATATAAAAAACAACTCTAGACAACCAATAATCGGCATCGCATTTTTTACTTGGGACCCCTGCGCTTGTTCCGCTCTACTTATGAAAAGCATAAAAAAACCCCGCTGTTAAGAGCGGGGTTTTTTAACTTAAACGGCAGAAATAACGATTACATCATGCCGCCCATACCGCCCATACCGCCCATGTCAGGCATTCCACCACCGCCTGCTGCTGCTTCGCTCGGTTTTTCGGCGATCATAGCTTCCGTGGTGATAATCAAACCGGCAATCGATGCCGCATTTTGCAATGCGCTACGGGTTACCTTGGTAGGATCAAGAATACCCATTTCCAGCATATTTCCGTATTCACCGGTTGCTGCATTGTAGCCATACTCGTCGCTACCGCCTTCGGTGACATTATTCAGAACCACTGAGGCTTCATCACCGGCATTGATACAGATTTGACGCAGCGGCTCTTCCATCGCACGCAGAGCAATATCGATACCCGCTTTCTGGTCCGCATTGTCACCTGTCAGGTCGTTGATCGCTGCACGCGCACGAATCAGGGCAACACCTCCACCGGGAACAACACCTTCTTCAACGGCAGCGCGGGTTGAATGTAGCGCATCTTCAACACGGGCTTTCTTCTCTTTCATTTCAACTTCGGTTGCAGCACCCACCTTGATCACAGCAACACCGCCCGCTAATTTAGCGACACGCTCCTGCAGTTTTTCCTTGTCATAGTCGGATGTTGCATCTTCAATTTGCGTGCGAATCTGATTCACACGTGCTTCGATCTCATCACTGTTGCCCGCACCATCAATAATGGTTGAGTTTTCTTTAGAGATTAAAATACGCTTGGCACTGCCCAAATCTTCGAGCGTTGTCTTTTCCAGAGACAGGCCGACTTCTTCTGAAATCACCTGGCCACCGGTCAGGATAGCGATATCCTGCAGCATTGCCTTACGACGATCACCAAAGCCAGGTGCCTTGACTGCACACACCTTAACGATGCCACGAATGCTGTTAACCACCAATGTTGCCAGCGCTTCGCCATCAACATCTTCAGCAATAATCAGCAACGGACGACCGGCTTTCGCCACATTTTCCAGTACTGGGAGCAAGTCACGAATGTTGGAGATTTTTTTGTCAAATAACAGAACAAAAGGCTCTTCCAGTTCGGTCTGCATGTTTTGCTGATTAGTCACAAAGTACGGTGACAGGTAACCACGATCAAACTGCATGCCTTCGACGACGTCCAGATCATTTTCCAGAGACGAGCCTTCTTCAACAGTAATGACGCCTTCTTTGCCGACCTTTTCCATGGCATCAGCGATAATTTTTCCGATACTCTCATCAGAGTTGGCAGAAATCGTGCCGACTTGTGCAATTGCCTTTGTATCCGCACAAGGCTGAGATGAAGCTTGCAGTGCTTCAACAGCAACAACAATGGCTTTGTCGATACCGCGTTTCAGGTCCATTGGGTTCATGCCGGCAGCAACAGCCTTCATGCCTTCACGAACAATCGCCTGAGCAAGCACAGTTGCGGTCGTTGTACCGTCACCAGCGACATCAGAGGTCTGTGATGCCACCTCTTTAACCATTTGAGCGCCCATGTTTTCGAACTTGTCTTCCAGCTCAACTTCTTTGGCAACAGAAACACCGTCTTTGGTAATCGTCGGTGCGCCAAAGGATTTGTCGAGTACGACATTACGGCCTTTAGGCCCCAGGGTAACTTTTACGGCGTCTGCCAGGATATTAATACCCGCCACCATGCGGTGACGTGCATCATCTGAAAATTTGACTTCTTTTGCAGCCATTTGCTTTTCCTCGTAACTAAATTTTGAATTCGTAGATTGTGGTCAGCTTAGCCTTCGACGATGGCCATGATATCTTCTTCACGCATCACCAGCAGGTCTTCACCTTCGACCTTGACCTCAGTCCCGGAGTATTTTCCAAATAAAATTTTGTCGCCTGTTTTGACATCCAGTGCGGTCACGTTACCGCTGTCATTGCGCTTGCCATTTCCGGCTGCAATAATTTCACCTCGTGAAGGCTTTTCAGTGGCGGAATCCGGAATTACAATGCCACCCGGTGATGTTGTTTCCTCTTCCATGCGTCTCACAATCACGCGATCATGTAATGGGCGAAGGTTCATGATAGTCATTCTCCTTTAATAACATAGAGTTATATTCTTTGAGCTAATGGGGAGCGCTTGATTATTAGCACTCGTGCGTAGTGAGTGCTAATAATAGTCAGGAAATCACTCGAGTCAAGTAATTAATGGTAATTAATCATCTTCCCTGTGGTATTCGCCCTCAATCACATGAGGCGGGGGTTTTTCCGGACTGGCAGAACCAGGGCGAGCGGGCTGGATACGACCGGATAAAAATTTGCGGATAAAAAAGCGGCGAAGCGGCGGAACGAGAAACGCAAAACCAATCGCGTCAGTGAAAAATCCGGGTGTGAGCAATAATGCGCCAGAAACCAGCAATAGAGCGCCTTCCATCATTTCCATTGCAGGTAACCGCCCCTGACTCAGGGTTGAGCGGAAATTTTGCAGCGTAACCCAGCCCTGATAACGCAGTAGCAAGGCACCCAGTACCGCTGTAAACACGACCAGGAAGACCGTAGGCAGCGAGCCGATAACGCCACCAATGTGGATCAACAAATAGATTTCTACTAGCGGTATCAATAAGAACGCTAGCAGCATGAGATGCAGGGGATTCATCCCGTAACCATACAAGCAGGTTTCAGGACACACAAGGCGGTAGACGCCGATTATTTCCTTGTAAACACAATAGCAAAGAAGATGCCCATTCCCACCATGAACAAAATCACAAACAATGACATAAGCCCCATGGGAGAGTTCAGGAGTAATTCAACAACCTTATCCATAATTCAAGCCTCTTCAATTTAATCACGCACTATGCCGATGGTGATAATACTAGGCGTTCACCGACATTTTATTCTGATCTGAGTCAATATGCAGGCAGGTTCCTCCTGAAGCACCGAATAATCAGAACGATGTCTTGTCACTAAGGCATTCATTCCGTTATGGTTGTGCGGATGAGCGCGGGAGAATTTCAAATTGTTTATAGCACGGTACCTGACCGGTTATGCGGCCAGGTAATTGCGGATACCCTGGTCTCAAAAAAGCTGGCGGCCTGCGTCAATTTAATCCCTGGCATTGAATCCACCTATTTCTGGGAAGGTAGCTTGCAACATGATCAGGGGTGCCTGCTCATGATTAAGACACAAACGGCCGATTATATGGCCGTTGAAGCGGCGATACGTGAGTTGCACCCTGACGAACTTCCCGAAATCATCGCAGTCCCACTAAGCAGTGGCTCGCCCGATTATTTACACTGGATAACACGCAGTCTGGATAAAACACCATGAACCGATTATTTCTCTCTCTCTTTGCCCTGATCCTCTTCCCAGTACAAGCAGGCCTGTTTGGCGATGATGATTTGTTGCCCGTCGATAAAGCGTTTGTTCTCAGCGCCGGCGAAGCCGTCACCGATACTTTACAGGTCAAATGGGCCATTACTGAAGGCTATTACCTGTATCGCAGCAAGCTGGCTTTTGAAAGCAAAACTGACGGCGTATCGCTCGGCGAACCTGTGCTGCCACAGGGGAAAACCAAACACGATGAGTTTTTCGGTGACGTGGAAACTTACCGAGGAAATATTCAGGTTTCGGTTCCTGTGATACGCGATGACCCGTCAGTCAGCCGCGCAATGATTCAAATTTCATCACAGGGATGCGCCGATCGAGGTATTTGTTATCCGCCACAAAAACAAATGGTCGAAATCCGTCTGCCTGCCGCTGAAGTAGCACCTGGGCAATTGGGTTTCCTGTCAAACAGTAAAAAACCAGGTAGCGGACTGGGTTTTGGATTTGGCGATGATGAACTTCTCGACGCAGATGAGGCCTTTGGCATTGAGGTCGATGTTAAGAATGCCAATACCCTGACTGCCCGGTGGTCTATTGCCCAGGGCTACTATCTATATAGAGATAAACTCGCGTTTGCGTCTGATAGCGATAAAATCTCTCTGTTGCCAGCTAGCATTCCCGCCGGAGAAATTAAACAGGATGAAGCTTTCGGAGATGTCGCCGTTTTTCATCAACAGGTCGAGGCAACAATCCCTGTCACTCGGCATGATCGAACTGAAAGCAACGTTGCTGTTACCTTTACGTTTCAGGGTTGCGAGGAAAACCGGGGTGTCTGTTACCCGCCGATCAAGAAAACATTTAATCTTCTCCTGCCTGCCGCAGAAGCGGCAACACGGACAACCGCCACACCTGTAGCGACTGAAACTGCGCCTGACCTTGCGATTGCCTTAAGCGAGCAGGATACGATCGCCAACCGACTGGCTAGCGGTAACACGCTGGCGACTCTGCTGGCGTTCTTTGGTTTTGGTTTATTACTGGCGTTCACACCCTGCGTTTTTCCTATGATTCCTATTTTATCTTCCATCATAGTGGGTCAGGGTGAAGGCATGACAGCCCGGCGCGGATTTATTCTTTCAGTCGTGTACGTCCTGGCGATGGCAGTAACTTATGCGATTGCCGGCATTATTGCTGGCATGTTTGGTGAAAACCTGCAGGCAGCCTTTCAAAACCCCTGGGTATTAGGCACCTTTGCCGCTGTTTTTGTTTTGCTCTCTCTGTCCATGTTTGGCTTTTTTCAGCTCCAAATGCCTGCCGCCCTCCAAAATAAATTGTCCACGATCAGTAACGGGCAACAAGGCGGCAATCTGTTTGGTGTTGCAATAATGGGGTTTTTATCTGCGCTGATTGTTGGCCCCTGTGTTGCCGCACCGCTGGCAGGCGCCCTGATTTATATTGGCCAGACTGGAGATGCCGTTCTTGGAGGTATGGCACTGTTTGCCTTAAGTCTCGGCATGGGTGCCCCCCTTGTCGCGATTGGCACGGGCGCTGGGAAATTATTACCTAAAGCGGGCGCCTGGATGGATGCCGTGAAAGCAGTATTTGGCGTCATGCTCCTGGGCGTTGCTATCTGGATGCTGGAACGCATACTACCTGGCCCGATTTCATTATTGCTTTGGGCTTTGTTGCTCATCACCTCAGCTATCTATATGGGTGCTATCGAACCTGTGCCAGAGGGTTCATCGGGTTGGAAAAAACTATGGAAAGGTATTGGACTGGTCGGTCTTGTGTACGGGACACTCTTATTAATCGGTGCTGCGAGCGGGGGTAACGATCCGCTCAGACCACTGGAGAAACTCGGTTTTAGTGGTTCAAATTCAGGCTTAACAACTCAACCAAATCACATGGCCTTTCAGACGATAAAAAGCGAGGCCGATCTTGATCGCGAGCTGGCGATTGCCAAATCGCAGGGGCAAGCTGCCATGCTGGATTTTTATGCTGACTGGTGCGTGAGTTGTAAAGAGCTGGAAAAATACACTTTCTCAGATAGCCAGGTTGTACAGGCCACATCGAAGATAAGATTACTGCAAGCCGATGTCACCGCGAATGATGATGTGGACAAGGCGTTAATGAAACGCTTCCAGATTATTGGCCCACCGAGTATTATTTTTTACGATACTCAAGGAGAGGAGCGCCGTGATTTACGGTTGGTAGGGTTCAAGAAAGCAGACGATTTTATTGCTCATGTTGGGAAGCTTTAACTAATCCAGATTGAAAGATTGGGAATCATGCAAGGGAACTCAAACCATAATTTACTGACGAACTGTGGTTGCTCTCGAGCCTTGGGCAACCAACATACCCACTCGACCAGGAAACCACCTTTTAAAATTTCGCACTTACTCGTAAACAAAAAATCATTCTTTTTCTGTCATCTATACGCCCTTTGGCGGCTCATCATTTTTCAGTGCCTTCCGTGTATTCCGTGGCAAAAACATTTACTTCAAATCATATTTCTTAATCAGGTCATACATGGTTGGTCGACTGACACCGAGCAACTCCGCTGCCTGTGAAACCTTGCCTGCAACATGGCTCATGGCTCGGGTGATCGCTCGCCTTTCTGCCTTCTCTCTAATATCCCGTAAATTAAAGGTTGGCATATCGTCGGTACCCGTACTACCTAACTCAAGATCTCCAACCGAAATCTGCTTGTGCTCTGCCATAATGACCGCGCGCTTTACCCGGTTTTCCAGCTCTCTTACATTGCCAGGCCAGGAATAACTTTCCATCGCAGTTAACGAGGATTTATTGAAAGCATGCTGCTTCCCCATCTGCTGACAGAATCGCTCCAGAAAAACCCGTGCCAGCAAAAGCACATCGCCTTCACGTTCATGCAATGCCGGAATGCGGATCGAAATTTCGCCAATACGGTAATACAGGTCTTCTCGGAAAAGGCCTTCACGAGACTGACTGGGCAAATCCTTATGGGTTGCGCAAACAATCCGTACATCGACGGGGATTTCTTCCCTGCCACCAACACGCTCTACCACACGTTCCTGCAGGAAACGCAACAGCTTGGCCTGTAATGACATCGGCATATCACCTATCTCGTCGAGAAACAGGGTACCACCATTGGCCATTTCAACTTTACCCACAGTCTGTTTAACGGCGCCGGTAAATGCACCTTTTTCATACCCGAACAATTCACTTTCCAGTAAGTTTTCAGGGATTGCCGCACAATTGATAGCAATAAAGTTGCCTTTCGATCGAGAGGACAACTGGTGCAATGAGCGCGCAACCAGCTCCTTTCCTGTACCCGATTCCCCCAACAGTAAAACAGACACATCGGTAGGAGAAACCTTCTCCACTGTCCGGCAAACACGCGCCATCTCTGGGCTCCCGGAAACGATGCCTTCTATTGGTGACTCATGGCTGCTATCGTTGAGGCGTTTATTTTCGTGTTCGATCTCGTATAACCGATAGGCGCGGTTCACGATAAAACCTAACAGGTCAGCATCAATCGGTTTATAGAAAAAGTCGTATGCACCCAGCGCGACGGCTTCAAGGGCATGTTGCCGGTCATTATTTCCCGTCACGACAATCACTTTCGTCGCAGGAAAACGAGCAAGGATCTGTTCAAGCACAGCAAAACCTTCACTGGTTCCGTCTTCATCCGGCGGCAAACCAAGGTCAACGGTAATCACTGGGAACTGGTGTTTATCCATTTCCAGTATGGCAGAACTGCGGTCGCTGGCGACCAGTATTTCATACCCTTCAAAACACCATTTTAATTGCGTTTGAAGACCTGGGTCGTCTTCAACGACCAGTAATTTCCTTGTTTCCTCGTCCGCCATAGATTTTTATAACCAGTCTTATACGTATTGTCGAAAGACTTTACACTATTTTATCGGATTCCGCTATCCGCGGAATTATGATTCGGAAGGTGGTGCCTTCATTGGGGCGACTAATCACCTCAACATCTCCGCCCATTTTATACACAAGATCCCGCACTTCGTGTGCGCCAATGCCCATGCCCTGTTTCCCTTTTGTTGTACTAAAGGGTTTAAAAAGCTCGTCGCGAATAAATGCTTTCTCCATACCAGAACCGTCATCCTGTACTTCTATAATGGCTTTATCTCGTTGCTTGAACAGGCGAACGATAATGCCCCCGGTATCATCTGTTGCGTCCTGTGCATTCCTGATCAGATGACCGATAATCGCTGCAAATCGGTCTGGGTCAGCATTTGCCAGCAAACCGCTCGCCTGGCAGTCGACACTCGGCCTGGGAAGTCCGCCCGACATGGTTTGGGCAACGTCATGCAGTAAGCCACAAAGATTGATACGTTCTTTGGATTTATCGCCGACACCATCATTGAGCTTTTCAATCAGACGATTCATTTTATTCACTGAATTATCGACCGTTTGAATGACATCATCCATGAACACCGGATTATTTTTATGCTTTTCGGCATTAGAGACGATCAACGATAACTGCGCTATCAAGTTTTTCAGATCATGCATGACATAAGCAGATTTACGGCTACTGGCTTCAAATTGCTTCGCTTCTGATAATGCCAACGCCGCATTGTACTGCGCCAAATGTGCTGCAGCCTGGCGTCCGCCAACGCGCAGAAGATCGTAATCCTCCCAGTTCAGCGAAGGTAATTTGGGAGGGCGAAGTAACATCACCATCCC
>JAZGER010000161.1:0-2863 GCA_036478835.1 Gammaproteobacteria bacterium
TCTTTTCTTGAGGGATGTAATTTTCAACGACATAGTGCTCCAGCCACTGATAGATTTCAGGCGGTATGGGGATTGAGAACACCGTATCATCGGACTCCTGATGAGCACCGGCTTCATCGTAGTTCGCGGTCACTGAAAAAGGCACAAGCTCACCGTCTTCTTCCGCATGACATATTACAAACAACGATGGAAATTTTCCCATCAGGTTGTACCAATAGCTTTCCGCTCCATCTTTATAAAGCGTAAGGCTGTAACCCTGCCACAGATATTGTTCACGTCCCTGTTCAGAATGAATAAGAATTTTTTCATCCACATCTGCAGCAACCTGCTCACCCGCCACAATGCCGACCGCCTGCCACTTTGGCAATCGCCAGCGGCCATGCGTAACCATCTCCCGCTGCATAATAATGGACACCGGAAATTCTTCCGCAAGCGCTCGCGCCGTCTTTTGTGAATCCAAAGTCTGGCCTGATGGTTCCATGGTATAACTCAGATTAATCAATGGGCATACTCCATTAGCTTAGACTATTATGAGCACTATAGTGACAACTGCTGTAAAACTGTTATTTTCGACTCAGTATTTCTACTTACTGGTTTACAATTGAGGGAATTCTAAACATGTCTCGTCAGCCTGATGACAGCGCAATTTATCAACCGCAAATGAGTCATGCGGGTCTCGCCCCAACTCACCCGGTCAAAGCAGTCGATGAATTTGGCAACACGCGTGATCTACAGGTTGCTGGTGAATTTCCGCTTACCCTGAAGGTCGACAATCGCGAAGTAGTTACTTTAATGACACTTGGCACCCATCCGGAAGAATTGGCACTCGGTTACCTGCGAAACCAGCGCTTGATCGAGGACATCAAAGACATCAAGTCAGTCAATGTTAACTGGGATCGTGAAGTCGTGTTGATCGAAACTCATCGTGGCAAAGGCATTATTGACTGGGAAGAAAAACTTTCCAAACGCACAGTGACAACCGGTTGCGGTCAAGGCACGGTGTTCAGTTGCACGCTCGACAAATTATATGACGTGCAGCTGCCTACACTCACTATGCGTCAATCGACAATCTATGCCTTGTTAAAGAACATCAGCCAACACAACGCCATCTACAAACAAGCCGGTGCCGTACACGGTTGCGGATTATGTAAAGACACCAGCGTACTGTCATTTGTTGAAGACGTCGGACGTCACAATGCAGCGGATGCAATCGCAGGACGGATGTGGCTCGACCAGATCAACGGTGGTGACAAAATATTCTATACCACAGGCAGACTGACTTCAGAGATTGTGATGAAAGCTGCACACATGGGCATCCCTGTCTTGCTATCACGTTCTGGCGTCACCCACATGGGCCAGGAGCTGGCCAATGAACTGGGCATCACCATGATTGCACGCGCCAAGGGCAAGCATTTTCTGGTCTACAATGGCGCGGAAGATGTGGTATTTGACGCATGTCCGCCGCCTCATCCCACTACCGTTAAACGGGATTCTAGTTCTGGTTAACCTATATAGCTCAGCTCTGCTTTAGCTAGTTGGGAATTTCATAATATTGTACTGCCATTACTCAAACTTTCTTTGATGATTAACGAGTCTAATTTTTATTTTATCCACAGCCTGACACTCAAAGGCCATTTTACTGACAGAACCTTTTCAGGTTCTCCCCATATATCAGCGATTTTATCGTGCAATTCTTCAACTGGATTAACGCCAACCTCCTGCTGATATTTCTTAGTAGCTGACCAGGTACATAAATATCCAATTAACTGGAATAGATTCCACTCCGTTGACATAGTAAACGCTGGCGAATCCATTTCTTTAAAAGGTAACTGAACACGTTTATATCCATCCTCAACTATTTTTCTTTCTTTAGGCCAATACTCATCGAGAACAGTGCTATACAGATAATTGATTACTTCATCGACATCCTCTTGCACTGATAGCAGATTGTAAGTCCATATCGCAATAATACCTTCATCCTTTAATACGCGATTTGTTTCTTTTGAAAACGCCTCGCTATCAAACCAATGAAATGCTTGTGCCACAGCAATCAGATCAATTGAATTCGTTTCAATATTGCTGTCTTCAGCTGTTGCAACCTGATAGGTAATGCCTCGCTTCCTTTCAGCATTATTAATTTGTGTTTCGCTTGCATCAGTGGCAATAACCTTTGAGAAATAATCAGCCAGCGCCACCGCTGATTGCCCGGTTCCTGTAGCACAATCCCATGCTATTTGATGCTGATTAGAAATTGAAGCCAGATAAGAAAATAATTCTGGAGGGTACTTAGGTCTGAATTTACTATATTCTGTCGAATCTTCAGAAAAGTAATCTTTGAATTTAACTGTCACTGCAACCTCTAATCCAGAGCAGGCAATGCATAACGATTCGCAATTAAATCACTCCGATGGCCAGGGTCTTTGACTTTCAGCTTCAATCCATGCAGTAACCCAGCCTGGCATATCGGCATACGACTCGCCACCACCAAATTTTTTGACAACTTCAGTGGCTGGCACCAATCCTTGTTTTGATGTGGCGCATACTTTCATTAAAGCAGAAGAACATATTTTGTTTTTTATATGTGTTTCCTGCAAGAAATATAACCATCTACCATCATGGCAAACAAGCTGCGTTGTTAATGTGAATTTATGTAGCAGTGGAATTCTTCTACGATACCGAATGCTTGCGCCACCGACGGCGACTCCCCAGTTATTTTGTTTCATTAAACTAACGAAACCAACTCGATAAGAGTAATCCCATCTCCCTAGCTCCATATAATTAAAATATCGCGCATTGTTCAACTCCATAAACATATCTACATCGGTAAACCCGGCCCTGCATTCCAATACGCTTTTGTCTTCCA
>JAZGER010000162.1:0-4591 GCA_036478835.1 Gammaproteobacteria bacterium
TAGGTGGTGTCTCTATCATCATCAAGGCGTTGTAATTTTATCGTGTCGAACTTGCCTGCAGGTACCTCAGTGATTTCTTCTCCCAGGATACCAAACGCATAGTGTTTAAGGCGCCCATTATCTGCGATTGGGTATTTGAGGGTAGTCTCACCCTTTTGAATATCCAGTAGCATGGCGACCTGCACAACGAGCTTGTCCAGCGTGCCATCAGGGATTGCGATGCTCCACGGGTTAGTTTCGCTTTGGTTGACAGCGGTGCCTGCTTTCCAGTCAAAACGAATATTATCTTCTTCATCATCATCGCCACCCGATTTTTGATAATGATATTCAATAGGACGGACGTGATTATTGCGTATTTCCCACAATGAACTTTCCGTGACTCTTTCTTTTCGAAACCAGGACGCTATTCCTTTGGCTTTTGATCTTTGTTTGTAAAGATAGGTGTTTTCACCTTTTTTTGAAATAGAAAAATGGGCTTTTCCTACCTTGAGTCCGTTCATGCGGATCTCGTAGTCTGCTTCAAACAGGGGGATAGTTGGAATAATCTGACGAGTATCGGCATTTGCCGGGAGAGCGACAAGCAGGCAAATCAAGAGTGCTGAATAGTGCCAGAAACACTTAAGGCGATAGCTAATGATGTTCGAGTTGTTTTGGCGCATGCAAAGGTTTCCCATCAAAATGAATTTTATCGTTTTGTAATGTCAAACGGCCAGAGACGAACCAGTCGATTGCAGTAATATAAAGAGGGTGTTCTTTTGCGAGCACTCGCCTGGCGAGGCTCTCAGGCGTGTCATCGGGTAACACGGGTACACTGGTTTGTGAGACTACAGGACCGCCATCAAGTTCCCTGGTAACAAAGTGCACACTTGCTCCATGTTTTTTAACCTGGTCGTCAATGGCGCGTTGATGCGTGTGCAGTCCAGGGTAATCAGGCAGTAAAGACGGGTGAATATTCAGAAGTCTGCCATGATAATGCTGCACAAACGGGTCACTAAGAATTTGCATGTAACCTGCAAGAATGACCAGTCCCGGTGAATAGGTGTCGATATGCATTTGCAGTGCATGGTCGAAGCTTTCGCGATCTGAGAAATCAGCTTTATCGAAACACTTAACGTTAATGTCAGCATCTTCCGCAAAAACAAGCCCATCAGCGTGACAGTTATTACTGATCACTGCCTTGATATCGACAGATAGTTTTTTCTTTTTAACGGCATCGATAATCGCTTTTAGATTCGAACCTCGACCTGAAATCAGGACGACGACAGGCATGGGGGATTTGCTGCGTGTATTATCGGGCATTGCTTTTTCTAGATGAACTTGACGTTCGGTGATCCTTCGCTCGCCTCTATCCGACCTATAATCCAGGCGGTTTCACCCAGTGAGGTCATTTTATCCAGGCAGTTTTTAGCCTGCGATTCAGGTACGCACATCACCATACCAACGCCACAGTTGAAAGTTCGATACATCTCGTGCTGCTCAATATTGCCACTGGTTTGTAGCCATTGAAAAACCGAGGGCCATTGCCAGCTACCTCTATCGATTACTGCTGTTGTGTTATCGGGTAAAACACGCGGTAGATTTTCAGGTAAGCCACCGCCAGTAATGTGGCAAAGACTGCGAATATCAATGCTGTCCAAAACGGATAACAGGCTTTTAACATAAATATGGGTGGGGGCGAGCAAGCTTTTAATGAGTGGTTGGCCGTCGAGTATAAAATCCAGCGGCGTTTTGCTGTGTTCCAGCACTTTGCGCACAAGCGAATAGCCGTTTGAATGCGGACCTGAAGAACCGAGTGCAATCAGGCAGTCGCCTGGCTGTACGGATTGGCCATCAATCACCTTGTCCTTTTCCACGATGCCAACACAAAAACCGGCGAGATCATAATCTTCATCGTTATACATGCCGGGCATTTCAGCCGTTTCACCGCCAATGAGTGCGGCACCCGATAGCTCGCAACCCGTCGCAATACCACTAATAACACTGGCAGCCGTATCCACATCCAGTTTTCCAGTCGCGTAATAGTCAAGGAAGAACAGAGGCTCCGCGCCCAGAACGATAATATCGTTGGCGCACATCGCGACCAGATCGATCCCGATTGTGTCATGTTTATTGGTGTCAATTGCCAGCTTTAGTTTGGTGCCCACGCCATCGGTACCCGACACCAGTAAAGGCTTCTTATAACGGTCAATCGGCAGCTCGAAAAGCCCCCCAAAGCCCCCAAGCCCTGTCATGACGCCAGGTCGGTGGGTAGCCGCAACGCGGGGTTTGATACGATCGATCAGGGCATTGCCCGCATCGATATCGACACCCGCATCGCGGTAACTGAGAGAGCTTTCTGAAGTAGAAGGGGATTCAGATTTCGACACAATATCTCCGGGTAGCAGTAATTTTTGGCTTGCTGGCCTGTAAACAGCTATGTTACTCGTTGCCTGTACCTCGGGTAAACCCGGACGACGGTTTTTGTTATGATAGCTTTTTTAACAAAAGATATTTTGTGCTCAATTGAAAGCTCGCGATATCCCTAATATTTTGACCATCATGCGAATACTTCTGGTGCCGCCGGTCGTCTGGCTGCTCCTGAAAGAAGATTTTGCCATGGCCTTGTGGTTGTTTTTTATTGCCGGTGTTTCGGATGGTCTGGATGGATTCCTGGCGAAGCAGTTTTGCTGGACAAGTCGTCTGGGAGAGTTCCTGGATCCCCTTGCTGACAAGCTCTTGCTGGTATTCAGCATGCTGGCACTGGGAAAATTAGGTCTGCTGCCTGCCTGGTTGATCGCAATCGTTCTTTTGCGCGATGTGACCATTGTTGCAGGAGCGCTCTTTTACCATTTCAAAGTTTCACGTTTTGATGCAGAACCTAGCGTTATCAGTAAGTTAAATACTTTTTCTCAGATTTTGCTTGTGCTCCTGGTTATTGCTAACCAGCTCATTCCAATAGATTTTTCAAACCCTATTCTTGCCCTGATTTTCCTGGTGACATTGACGATTTTCCTGAGTGGGGTTGATTACGTCATCACCTGGGGCAAGCGCGCCAGAAATTTTAATTCCTCAGGCGGGAAATAGCTGATGAACCGCCAACTGACCCTGGGCATTCAGTTGTCAGATAATATCGATTTCAGTAACTTTCTTGAAGGTAAGAATTCAGAGCTAGTCACTGTGCTGAAGACGCTTCCCGCCGCACGCCTGGATCATTACGTTTATGTGCAGGGTGCTAAAGGTGCTGGAAAGTCTCACCTGCTACAGGCTAGCTGCCGGAATACCCCAGCCTCCATATATCTGCCATTACGAGAGTTCAGACAATTAGCCCCTGAAATATTGGATGGCCTGGAAAGGAGTGCTCAGGTTTGTCTAGACGATATCGACGCCATCGCAGGCAACAGTCAATGGGAAGAGGCAATATTCCACTGCTTTAATCGGTTGAGAGAAAACAAAGTCTCATTAGTTATCAGTTCAACGCTCTCACCGACCTGCATGAAGTTGACTATTCCAGACCTGCAATCCCGATTGCAGTGGGGGACAAGCTACACACTGGAGCGGTTGCTGGATAGCGAGCAAATCGAAGCGTTACAGTTGCGTGCAACACAACGCGGGTTTGATTTGCCAAACGAGACAGCGGGCTATTTACTCAAGCGTGTTTCGCGACAAATGACCGATTTATTTGATCTACTGGATGCGCTTGATATTGCGTCGCTTTCGGCCCAACGGAAACTGACAGTTCCCTTTGTAAAGACGCTGCTTGGGCTATAATTTCCCTTATCACCAAACATGGATGAAAAGAGGCAAAAGCCAAAGACCTGACGAAGTCTTTAGAGGGGGTGTTTGAATTGTGACCGATTAAACCGGCTGTTTAGTCTGGCTTCCTTTGATGGCGCGTATATACAGTATGCCTGCAATCAGCCAGCTTAAACTGGCACAGATTTCAATAATGGCATAGGGCCTGGCAGCCGCCGAACTCCAGGCTTCAATGACGCCATGGCAGAAATAAAACATGGAGAGAAAAAGGCTCCATGAGACGGTGTAAACCCGACCGTGCAACATGCCTCGCAGGGCAAAAAAAAGTGGCAGAGATAGCAGGGTTACCACGATGGAAGGCGATACGGTTTTAGGTGGGTTTAACCAGCCGTACCATGCAAGCAGGATGAACATGGTCGTGAAATATCCCAGTAGCGTCAGAAAATAATAAACCCGTTCCCGGTTCATGATGCTGTCGCAGTTTGGCGAGCAGCCGTGTCTGCCAGTCGTTTGCCAAGTGCGCGGCAAAGGGCTTTTTCGTCGTCACTTAATGGCAAGTCGCTTTCAGTTCCAGCGAGGTGGCTTGCGCCGTAGGGCGTCCCCCCTGTGGTTGTGTGGAGCAGTTCAGTTTCACTATAAGGCAACCCCAATATCAACATGCCGTGGTGCAATAGAGGTAACATCATCGAGAGCAACGTCGTTTCCTGACCGCCGTGGAGGCTGGAAGTCGAAGTAAAAACTGCGGCGGGTTTACCAATCAGTTCACCGCTTAACCAGAGGCTGCTGGTGGAGTCGATAAAATATTTTAACGGCGCAGCCATATTACCGAAACGTGTTGGACTTCCGAGCGCAAGGCCTG
>JAZGER010000163.1:0-3804 GCA_036478835.1 Gammaproteobacteria bacterium
CTTTACGTGCCCGGTCTCGCTGTAACTCCATTGCCGCCTCAAAACCAGACGTGTCAATTTTTAGCATGCGTTCACGAGCAATATCCGCCGTCAAATCGAGTGGGAAACCATAAGTATCATAGAGCTTGAATGCGGTTTCTCCTGAAATAATCTCTCCATCCATACTGGCAATAGATTCTTCCAGTACTTTCATTCCGTGGTCAAGGGTTTCAGCGAAGCGCTGCTCCTCCTGCCTGATGATTTTTTCTACCTGAGACTGTGCACTGGTAAGTTCCGGGTAAGCATCACCCATTTCTGTAACCAGGGGTGCCACCAGTTTGTAGAAAAAATCATCTCTTAACCCCAGCTGATGACCATGACGAATTGCACGGCGCATGATTCGTCGTAGCACATAACCGCGACCTTCATTAGACGGTATAACACCGTCAACAATTAAGAACGCACAGGAGCGAATATGATCTGCGATAACACGCAGGGATTTATTGTCTAAATCGTCGGTACCTGAGAGTTTGGCGGTTGCCTTAATCAGATGCTTAAAAAGATCGATATCATAATTGTTATGCACCCCCTGCAAAATAGCCGCCAGGCGCTCGAGCCCCATACCGGTATCTACCGAAGGCCTGGGCAGAGGGATTAATTCACCCTGGGTGTTTCGGTCGTATTGCATGAAAACGAGATTCCAGATCTCAATGTAACGATCGCCATCTTCTTCGGGTGTACCAGGCGGCCCGCCAGGAATCTCCGAGCCGTGATCATAAAATATTTCCGAACAAGGTCCACAGGGTCCCGTATCGCCCATCGACCAAAAATTATCTTTAGCACCAATCCGCGACAGCCTGTCTGGATTAACACCCACCTCATTCAACCAGATTTCAGCTGTTTCATCATCTTCTTCGTAGACCGTCACCCAAAGATTTTCAGCAGGTAATTTTAACTCATTAGTCAGGAAGTCCCAGGCAAATTTAATTGCATCGTGCTTGAAGTAATCACCAAAGCTGAAATTTCCAAGCATTTCAAAGAAGGTGTGATGACGCGCAGTGTAACCAACGTTCTCCAGGTCATTATGTTTACCGCCAGCGCGAACACAGCGCTGACTACTCACAGCTCGTTTATAACTTCTTTTTTCATTACCCAAAAAAACATCTTTAAACTGGACCATACCTGCATTGGTAAAAAGCAGGGTCGGGTCATTGCCAGGCACGAGTGGGCTAGAGGGCACAATTTCATGGGCATTACGGTGGAAATATTCCAGAAATGATTTTCGAATATCAGCGCTACTTGTCATGGGCATGAAGATTAAGGACACACAGGGTAAATTACAATCTAATGAGTGCAATTAACGGCGGTTTTTTATGTTTGCTGAGACACTGACAGGGGAATTATGCAAAAAAACAGTAAAATTGTGTTTATTTTTGCATTTTATCCTCATCTTACGCTAGCTATATTCTGAGCTAGCTGAGCACCGAAAAGCGCCAATAAAGACTAACTGGCAACAACGGCTTCACCCGCCGAAAAAAGCATAAACGCCGACCGAATCTGCTCATGGGAAAAGCCCCGCTGACCCAGAAAGCGCATCTGTTTCGCCTTTTCCTGAAAATCATCAGGGGCATGCAGACCAAAGCGTTTTGCCCTGACCTGTGTGGCCCGCTCGTCCCAGGAAGTTTCGACAGCTTCTGTCGCCAACTCTATATCACAGGAACTAATCCCACGTTCTCGTAATTCTGCCTGAATACGCGCAGGACCAAACCCTCTTGAAGCACGACTATGGATATAAGCCGCAATAAACCGGGCTTCGTTCAAGGCACCTTCTTCGATTAAGGTATCTAACGCATCATCAATATAGACACGATCAAATTTCCGCAAGGTCAGCTTGGCGTACATCTCCGAAATACTGTGTTCACGCCGTGATAAAAGGCCCATCGCACAGTTATAAACACGTGTATACGCTTCCTTTGGCGAATCTTTTCTACTCGAGCTATCACGCTTCGGCAGTATCTGCATCATTTTCTTCTACTCTTTCTGCTTTTGATGCCGTCACCAATAATTCCTGACGTAATCGAGCATCAATATCATTCGCTATTTCTGGATTTTCTTTCAGGAAATTACGCACATTTTCTTTTCCCTGACCAATACGGTCGCCATTGTAGCTATACCAGGCACCCGCCTTGTCGACCATGTTGTGTTTAACCCCCAGATCAATCAACTCGGCTTCACGTGAAATCCCTTCGCCGTAGTGAATTTCAAACTCCGCTTTCTTGAAAGGCGGTGCCATTTTATTTTTAACAATCTTCACTCGGGTTTCGTTACCGATAATTTCCTCGCCTTTCTTGATCGCACCAATGCGGCGAATATCAAGCCTGACCGAAGAATAAAATTTCAGTGCATTACCACCCGTGGTGGTTTCAGGATTGCCGAACATGACACCAATCTTCATACGAATCTGATTAATAAAGATAACCAGCGTATTCGAGCGTTTGATATTTGCGGTTAATTTACGCAGTGCCTGCGACATCAGGCGTGCCTGTAACCCCATGTGAGAGTCACCCATGTCGCCTTCTATTTCTGCTTTTGGCGTCAACGCAGCAACCGAATCTATAACCACAATATCAACCGCACTGGAACGAACCAGCATATCGGTAATTTCCAGCGCCTGCTCTCCAGTATCAGGCTGAGAAACCAGCAAATCATCAATTTTCACGCCGAGCTTTTCAGCATAGGCTGGATCCAGTGCATGTTCAGCATCAACAAAAGCAGCCGTTCCGCCGGCTTTCTGGGCTTCAGCAATCACCTGCAGAGTCAGCGTGGTTTTGCCCGAAGATTCCGGCCCATAGATTTCAACCACTCGGCCCCTGGGAAGCCCACCAATCCCTAATGCCACATCCAGCGCAAGAGAGCCGGTTGAAACAGCATCAATACCACTCGTCGCAGCAACATCGCCCATGCGCATGACTGCGCCCTTACCAAACTGTTTCTCGATCTGGCCGAGAGCTGCACCCAAAGCCTTGCGTTTATTGTCGTTCATTCAGAATTCTCCAGAAGGTTTTATTGAATGTTTTGCAGTCTACCCGACTACTGGTAATTTATCCAGTAGTCGCATTATACACATCACTTTCTTAGACCCAGGCCCCAAAATAAAAACAGGGAATTGCTCCTAATAATTCAGACATCATTCAATACCTAAGCCGAAGTAGAAAATCTCACAGGGTTTCTTCAAGAATTTTCTTTAATATATACACAACTGATTGTTTTCTTATGATTTTTCTTCCACCATAAAATAAAACTGTCGTCGTCTGAGCCGCCCCATCTTTATTCGCCCAGCCAAAACAAACGGTTCCCACGGGTTTATCGGGAGAGCCTCCACCTGGCCCTGCAACACCACTAATACTGATTGCCCATTGCGCCGCGCTGCGCTGTAAAACACCTGCAGCCATCTCTGCAACGACCGGCTCACTCACTGCCCCAAAATTCACAAGCGTGTCTTGTGAAACGCCCAGCATCGATACTTTGCTTTGGTTACTATAGGTCACAAAACCACACTCAAACCAGGCGGAGCTTCCAGGTAAGTCTGTACATTGTTTGGCAAGCCATCCACCCGTGCAGGATTCTGCAACGGCCAGCCGTTGCTGTTTTTGTAAAAGCTGTTGGGCAAGCTGCGCCACCAGTAAGTCCAGCGGGCCAACCATAGGGTCAGGTTCGTTCAATAGAGTGGATCGTACTACCCACGGCGTAGCCACCCTCGCCTAACGCTTCTATACGAACAACTTCAATGTCCGCATCAAACACAGAGAGCAACGCATGGTGCGC
>JAZGER010000164.1:0-10102 GCA_036478835.1 Gammaproteobacteria bacterium
CACCTGATCAAAGGCGGTGGAGGCGCACTCACCAGAGAAAAAATTGTTGCAGGTGCAAGCAAAAAATTTATCTGTATTTGTGATGAAAGCAAACTGGTAAAAATGCTGGGTTCGTTCCCGCTACCGGTTGAAGTTATCCCGATGGCACAAAGTTTTGTTGCTCGTGAAATGTTGAAACTAGGTGGCCAGCCCATTTTACGGGAAGGCTTCACTACAGATAATGGCAATATTATCCTCGATGTTCACAACCTGGAAATTATGCGGCCCGTTACCCTCGAAGAAGGCATTAACAATATCCCGGGCGTCGTTACGGTCGGTATTTTTGCCAAACGGCCTGCGGATGTTCTTCTGTTAGGCACTGCTAACGGAGTTGTTACGAAAACGGCCTGACAATACAACTGTCTCGCAGGCCATTGCTCTTCCCTTCAAACGCTGGAAAACTGAGCTGACCAGATACAGGATCAGCCCAGTTAACGTGTTACTTTTCTAACGAACGCTGTACTTTCTCTGCTGCATCATGCGCAATATTACGCGCTTTCTCTGCGGCATTTCCAGCGACGTCACGCGCTGTCTCGGCAGCACTACCCGCAACCTCACGCGCTTTTTCAGATGCTTCTCTGGCCATTTCATTCATTTGCTCAGAGGTCTCCTGTGCTGTCTCCTTAATCATGCCCTTCGTTGCATTGAAGGTTGCCGCCATGAGCTCCTGATTGCTCACTGTCCGATCATTCAGAACGACTTTATAAGGTGATGTTTCAAACTCATCATCCAGTTCATCCTCATCTTCAATTTTTGCGTAATAACACACTGCGGTTCCCTCATTACTGCCACGAGCAAAATTGAGACTAGCCGTTAAATCGTTATCAGACGCCCCGGCGCGGGAGCCGGAAAACTCCAACTGGCTAGATGCCATCAAATTTGCCACCACATTTTCACACATGGCATTGTAAGGGTCATCGGACGTCGCACAGGATGTTAAGGCCAGTGCCACAGGTAAAACGGCAGAAACAGCAATTAAACGAAACATAGTCGCTCCTAGTTGAAATTTTTTCTGAGGGACAAATTATACCATCAGTACTCGCCAGAACCAGTCGCATTTACTGCCATAATAATGACTCTATCGAAGTGCTCAGCGCTCAAACTGGTACATCAAATCAACAGCATCCTCATCATCGCCCGTCTCGGCTTCGAGAAAGAGCTTCCGGGTTAGCTGGTAACGCATAGAAAATACCTGGGAGCTGTTGAACAGTTTTGTGGCATATTGAATGTAAAAACGTGGCGAGAGGTACTTACCCAGCGCCAAATAGGTTTGCGTGCTGTCCTGACCTGAATTAATTTCCACCGTATCCAGCCCGGTTTCAGATCGGATATCCTCTATCAGGCCTGCGCTACCCTTAATGCCGAGGCCAATAGCCGCATTCATTAACAGATTAGAGTCCTCATCAGAGCCGCCTAATGGCTTCCCTGTCAATAAATAGGAAAGCGCGTCTGACTCAGACATTGACGGTGTAGAGAATATATGACTTTCAGGTTGCTCGATCGTGCCAGTTACCTGCAGCCCAGCGATCACGTTGGCTGCCTCAATCGTCCTTGTTGCTCGAATATTGAGATGGGGTTCCAATGGGCCATTAAAATACACTTCACCTCGTTCAATAGCCAAATCCTGCCCATAAGCTTTATACATACCTTCCTGCAGCTTTAACGTACCATCTGCTTCTACCTGTGCATTCGCTTCCTGAGCAATTTTCAGATCGCCTTCAACACGGGTATCCAGGCCGTAGCCGTCCAGATGCACCTGTTGACCAAGCTGTAGATGTATCGTTGATTTCACCGGGTATTGGCGCCTGTTGTTTGGGCTCTCCCCTCCAATAATGATTTCATCTGCTGATGGCTTGATGGCAGAATCGGACAAGCCGCCAAGATGGATCATTGCCTTCGGAATAGCGACAACGCCCTTAATCGCCACACCCACATCACTGGCTGTAATGTCCAAAGCGGGTGACACAAAGACGTTGCCCGTCGGCAGATGCAGCATTTCAACGCGCTCACCACTGACCGCAAGGTTGAGATTCCAGGCCGGTAATGCATGCCAGTCGAGCTTGCCGTTTATACCCAGCTCGCCTCCTGATATCGCCACACCCTTTATTCTGACTGTTTGATCCGCTGCTAATTGAGCATGTAATTCGATGTCCTTGTATTCGACACCCGCGTCAGGCAATCGAATGTTCATCTTTTGAAAATCAACAGCCCCCTGAATCTCAGGCTTTACCAGGTGACCACCCAGATCCAGATTTGCAACAAGTTCGCCACCACTCACAACCACTTTGTCAGATAACAAATTGATCCAGTCAAGCTTATTGAAGTTCGCCTGCAGTGTTCCATCCATAGTCCTGGCGACTGATGCATAGTCCATCAATACCTGCATCTGATTTTTGGAATCAATTAATGCCTTTGCCTGAATATCCCAATGACCATTTTGGCCCGATGCAGTTAATTCAGCCTCCAGCTGATCGCTAAAATCAGACGCCGCAGGAACCCAGGGTGCCAGGCGCTTGAATGGAAAATCAGCCAGATTAATAGTGAATCCGCCCTCTTTAAGTTGATTGATATCGGCCTGAATACAAAACTCTTCGTCATGATTTTTCAGACAAAATGGTGCAAGCGTTTGTTGGTCAGCCGATAGCACAAAAGTCGCCGGCTCAGGCTGGACATAAACGGGCAACGAATTTGCAGTCAAACTCACGCCACGGATATCCCCCTTCCATTGGTCATTTTGATACTCACCTTCAAGCCCTCCAGATGCCTTTAGCCCCTGAGGGCCACCCTGAATTTCGAAGCGCGCTCGCTGGTGTTCACGACTAGCGACGGCACTAACCTGTACAGACTGTAATGCAACATCCCCTGTTTTTACGCCGATGGCTTTTGCATTTAAACGATATTCGAAAAGATTATCCGTGGGATTTATTTCAAGCGAAAAACCGTCCAGTTTATTCTCTGCAAACCCAAGTGCATTACCAATAACAATGGCCTTCAACTGTAGCTTGTCCCAGTGTCCATCCGCAGTACCGTCACCGGTTATCTTTCCTGACAGTTCAGGGGATAGCTGATCCAGTCCGGGCGCATTCACCTTGAATGAAAAATCGGACAACCCCTGTGTCGTCACTCCCCCCTGAACATTCAAACTATTCGAACCAACAATAATCTCCCCCGCATCTATCCGCGTGGCAGTATCTTTTGAAACCAGTTGCGTATCGATTTCCAGTGGATACCCTCGCAACTGGCCAGTGGCCTGCAGGGTCGTTTGCAAACCCGTGCCTGTAGTTTTTGTCTTCCCGGTAAAATCAATGTCCCCCGTGTAACGAACATCATACTGCCCTGGATCAATGCCTTTCCCGGAGAAATCTAAATCCACTGACAAGCCGTCCAGCCAGCTAACGCTACCTGCCAGGTTAATATGCCCGCCTAGTGTCAACAGCTCCGACTCAATGACCTGTAATTCCTGCAAACTGCCTCGCCCATCAAGACTCAACGAGAGTGCAGGCAATGGTTTTTTATCCATATTCGAAATTGACTTTATGCGGTAATTATTCACCAGACCCTCTATCAGGAGGGACACTTTTGATTGGTCATTCATTGAACTGATTTTTGCATCAAGGTTAAAAGGAAATGGCTCGCTGAACTCAAAATCCGAAACCATCTTCACGCGGTAACCGTCCACCTCTGCCATGAATTGGGATACTTTCAAAACATCGTCTTGCATACTGGCAGATACGACAATATCACTCAGAATGCTTGTCTTCGTTCCCGTGGAAAATTCCAGCATACCGACATGCAGCGACTCTATTTCCAGATGGACTTTAGAAGTAAAACTCGGGATGCGAATCTCGGCGGTGGACGGCTCATCGGCTGGTATTTTTTCTGGCAATACGATGCGTATTTTTTCAACGTGTGCCTGCCGTACAACGACATGCTGACTGAGCAGATCATTCAGATCGTAATCCACGGTCAGGTCATTCAAAACAACAACCGTTCCGTTTCTTTCATAACGAAACTCAGAGGCTTTCAGCGAATCGAGTAGTCGACCATCAAATTCGCTGATTTGCAATCCTTCAACTTTATTAACAAACGTATTCAGTAACCAGCCGGTACCTGCCGGTTTGACAATCACCCAATAAATGAACAATAAAATACACGATACAAAAACAAACAATAGCCAGGGTAGATTCTTCATAAATCTGGCCCCATACTAATGTGCAATCGAATACCGTCCTCACCTTCCACGTCACTCGCGATGTCAATACGAACAGGGCCAATAGGCGAATGGTATCGGAAACCAACCCCAACTGCCGCCTTCAGGTCGTAGTCGTTAAAGTCATTAAACGCGTTACCCATGTCTGTAAAAACGGCAACACCCCATTTTTTTTTGAAGGGGTATTCAAGCTCAACACTCGCAGTCAGATTATGCTTTCCACCGGTCACATCATTATCTTCATTAACAGGGCCTAATGATTTATATTCAAACCCTCTGACACTATTATCCCCGCCAGCATAAAACCGAAGTGATGACGGCAGCCTGTCAAAATTATTCACATCAGTCGTCCCCGCACCCAGCCGACTAATCATGCGAAAAGCCCCAGCAGGATTAACTTTTTTAGCGCTCGCGGCCAGTTGCAGCATACTGACATCCGAAAAAAGCGCTTCAGAGGTCCCTCGGGCATTCACATACAGACGCCAACCATGCGTTGGGTACAGTGGGTGATTCCTTACGGTCTTACTCCAGCTAACACCCGGCATCAGCAGATAACTCACATCGGTTCGATCCAAAACCCTGTAATCTTCCCTGGTCCAGTCTATCGACAGGGTGCGCTGCCACCCGTCACTCATCAAGCGGGTCAGTTTAACCCCTGTTTTGTAGAGTGTACTGCTGCTAGTATCGATATCCTCTCGCCGATACCCTGCACCCAGATCCAACCGGTATTGCCCACTATCACCCAGTGGGACCGCATAATTAAAATCTGTTTCTGCCACCACTTTCGACCAACTGCTGTCGACGATATACGTATGACCGCGCCGGTTCACCTGCCGGTTTTCAAACCTAAGACTGCCACGAATGCCTACATCGGTAGAGACACCGACACCAACACGATAGGAATAACGCTTTCTCGCCGTTAAGTGAATATCGACAGGCACCACCTTATCCGGGTTTATAGCTCGCTCAGATGTAATTTCTACCTCGCTAAAATAGCCACTGTCATTCAATACCTGCGCCTGTGATGAAATCTGTTGGCTATCATAATCATCACCTTCTTTTAGCGTGATAAAATAATCAATGAATCGATCCTTGTCCGTCTGCTGATGGACGGAAACTGCCCCCACACGATACCGGGGGCCCGCATCCATATGTAAAATAATTCGCGCCTGATTACCTGAAGGGTCCACTCTTAATTCACTGCGTGAGTACACTGCTTCAAAATAACCAAAGCGGTGAGCCAGACTCATAAGCGATCGCTTTGCCTTCGTATAGCTGGCATGTTCTAACCCTCGCCCTTTTTGCAGTGGAAAATGACTCAGTAATTTTTTTACGGGTTCCAGATCAGAAAATTGTGGTGCTACTTTAATAGACACCGACTCTATGATCACCTGACCACCCTTTTGTATAGTCAGTTCAAGTGACCAGCAATCCGTACTACGGGTGGATGCAGCGAAAATGTCCGGTTTGTAATAGCCTAATGCCTTTAGCGCTTCCCCAGCATCCTGCTTTGCCTTCTCAACGATTTTACCCAGTCGCCAGTCAGGTTCGTCGCAGCGATAGCGGGACAAATCAATGTAGGCTCGCACATTATCGATACGTTCATTTTTAATACCAGACAGGATGAGTTCTGGCGTCAGCACCTCATCAGCAAACAACGGCCGATTGATAAAAATGGCACAAAACAAAAAAAATCTGAACAAGATAAGTCCGACGTTAGTCGTTTGGTTGTGGTTTACGCAGGGGGTCAAACAGGTACTCCAGGCCATTCGCCTTGATTTCATAGGTAATACGCAGCATGTCGCCCAGGTTGCCCCGGGGGAAACCTTCGTTGGCAAACCAGACGACATAAGGCTCTGGCAAATCGATCAACAAACGCCCAGCATACTTCCCAAAAGGCATATGATAATCTGCCAGCTTTAGTAAAACGCCTGGATCGAAGGCAAGTGGTGGTACATCTTCATCGTTCATACATTCAGTCGTCATCGTTTTCAACGCCCAGTTTACACGGCATTGATATTCACCTGAAGCTGGCCAGCTGTTGTGGTGCGCCGCTTGCGGCAAGAACTGGACATTTGCATAGTATCGTCATTCCCTGACCTGAAAATTGCTTGACCATTCATCTATTTAATGAACTTTTCAGTGATTTTGCTATCCTACTCCAGTAGCATCGGGTTAACTATTTGCCACAGAGCTTAATGATTACCAAGCCTTGTAATTTGTAGGGGCATCTGACTTTTGCATACTGTATCAGGTATGCTAATTTCTATCCTGATATTTAATCTGAGATTTAACATAAATTCGTGAGGTTGTGAATGGATATTCCAGAAAGAGACGGTGATGGCTACCTAAGAGATATGGGAGAGTGGACACCAGAAATCGCCAAAGCAATGGCAGAAACTGATGAAGTTGAGCTGACAGATGAGAAGTGGGAACAAATCATGAAAGCGCGTGAATATTATGAGGAACAAAACGTCGTTCCACCTATTCGTAAATTCGCCAAGTACATCGGACAAGACCAGAAAATCATCTTTAAAATGTGGATGACTGGCCCTATGAAACCCATCACCAAGTACGGCGGCCTACCAAAACCCACTGGCTGCGTTTAACAATCACCTGTGCCCCGTTAGGGGCGCACAATTTCAAATCGCAAGCCCCCGTCATCGTAACGACCTTTGTGTTTTTCTGTGCTTTGCGTGGCAATAGCCATTGTTTTTCAATTTCTTATCACCTGACAACAGTCTTGCCAGGCAGCTACAAAAACGACTCACCGCTTTTAAACGTTTCCCATAAATCTGTTCTGCGTGATGCTTTTGTGACAGAGTATCGCTAACATTATCCTGTTAGCCATTAAAATACCGACAATTATGATGCAAAAACGGATTCTAATTATTGAAGATGATCAGGATATTGCCAACCTGATTGCTTTGCATCTCAGGGACTTATCCTATCAGGTTGATATTACCCACAATGGGCGGCAGGGCCTGGCGCTCGCACTGCAGGACACATTTGATGTCATTGTGCTTGATATCATGCTACCCGAACTTGATGGAATTGAAATCTGTCGACGTTTGCGTTCTGCAGAAATAAATACACTAATCCTGATGTTGACCGCCCGGTCGTCGGAGCTCGATCGGGTACTCGGGCTGGAATTGGGTGCTGATGACTACCTGACAAAACCGTTCTCTATTAACGAATTGAAAGCACGCATTAAAGCCATGTTACGCCGTGCAAAACTAAGCACTGCGATGAACGACATCGATGACGTGCTGGAAGTCCAGGACATTAAAATTGACATCAACAAACGGGTGGTCAACATCAACCAACAGGATGTTTCACTCACCGCTCGCGAATTTGATTTGCTATTACATTTCGCGAAACACCCTGGCCGCGTGTACAGTCGTACGCAATTACTCGACCAGGTGTGGGGTTACAGTCATGAAGGCTACGAGCACACTGTTAACTCCCACATCAACCGCTTACGAAAAAAAATTGAAGTTGACCCAGCCGATGCGCAATACATCCAGACTGTCTGGGGAGTAGGTTATAAATTCTCGGAAAAGGCCAGTTGATTTATGTTTGATTCTTTATTCGCAAAACTGGCAATTGTTCTCTTTCTTCTTTTTGGCATCACGGGGGCCGGTTTTGTCGTCGCCTCATTTTACTCCGCCCATCTCTATCAGCAGGAAATCAGTCAACGGCTCAATCACAACCTTGCTGGTCATATTGTTGATGAGTACCTGCTACTGGAAAATGGCATTATTAACAATCAGAACCTTGAAAACCTGTTCCATGAGCTCATGGTTATCAACCCTGCGCTTGAACTGTATTTACTCGACACGGCGGGAACTATTCTTGCTTATTCTGCCGCACCGAAGAAAATTCTCAGAAAGACAATATCACTTAACCCGATAAAGGATTTCATCGGTGATGATGCCAACTTCCCTTTGCTCGGGGATGACCCGAGAAGTGATGATCGAAAAAAAGCTTTTTCAGTGGCGCCAATCATGGAAGGTGAGACAAACCAGGGGTACATCTATGCCATTCTGGGGGGCGAACAGGTCGATGAACTGGCGAACATGTGGTTACAAAGTAATATTCTTCAATGGGGCACGCTCATTCTTGTTTCCGGTCTTTTATTCGCGCTGTTATTCGCCCTGCTTATATTTGCATTTCTCACTCGTCGCCTGAAAGTTCTCAGCACCTCTATGGATGACTTCCGGCAATCAGACTTTAGTCAACCGGTCCAGCTAATTAGCAGCAACAATAACCATCCCGATGAGATTGATCAATTGATTACAACGTTCACTGCGATGACAGATCGCATGCAGTCTCAACTCGCTCGTCTGAAAGAAACGGATCACCTGCGCAGAGAACTGATTGCCAATGTCTCGCATGACTTGCGCACACCATTATCCTCCTTAAAAGGCTATATCGAAACGCTCATCATGAAAAGCGACTCATTGCCAGAAGAGGAACGGCAGCAGTATTTGAATATAGCTTATCGCCATGCGGATATTTTGAATCGCCGTATTGACGATCTATTCGAGCTTGCCAAACTGGAAGCAAAAGAGCTAAAACCAAAAATTGAACCCTTTTCCGTCAGCGAACTGATCCATGATGTTAGTCAGAAATTTATCCTCAAAGGTAAAGAAAAAAATATCGATATAGAAATCGACACTGGCCAGAAAAATGCGTTTGCAAAAGCTGATATCGGTTTAATTGAACGCGTACTGGAAAACTTGATAGAAAATGCAATACGCAATACACCAGAAGGAGGAACAGTAAAAGTAGCGACTAACCAAATAGCGACTAACCAAATAAACATCAGCGTCACAGATACTGGCTACGGCATACCTGAAGATGAAATCCCGCATATTTTTGATCGGTTCTACCGAAAAACCTCCGGCAGAAACAGCAAAGACAATGGTGCAGGACTTGGCCTGACCATTGCCCAACGCATTATTTCGCTTCATGGTAGCCACCTTTCAGTGTCCAGCAAGCCTGATCGCGGCACTTGCTTTAATTTTCAGCTTCACGAATACGCCTATCCATAACGACTGAATATTCCGTTACAGATTTGTGATACTTGCGTGATCACTCCGCGACTTACGCCTTCTACTCTATCGTCTCGCAGTCAACGAGATTGCGTATTTTACAAGTATGACCATCTTTAATCATGAGCGTAGGAGAAAGACAATGAAATTAAAATTACTACTAGCCACAGCCAGCTTACTCGTTAGCAGCCTGTCTCAGGCAACCGGTAACCAGGCACAATTTAAAGTAACGGTAACCAATCTAACACAGGCGCAGGCCTTTACTCCGATACTGGTTTCCAGTCATCGCTGGGGTGTCCACATTTTCAATCTTGGTGAACCCGCATCGACTGACCTGGCTGCACTGGCTGAAGGCGGCGATATCGCACCGCTCCAATCTTCCCTGATGAACGACCACCGCGTTATCGATACCAACAGTTCTGAAGGACTACTGGAGCCAGGAAAATCAGTTAGTATTCTGGTCAAAGCCCCACACAAAGCCAGACGAATCAGCCTGGCGTCAATGCTAATCCCGACAAATGATTCTTTTATCGCACTCGATAATGTTGCGGTTCCAAGAGGGCATGGGAAACGCACGTATTGGGTGCCTGCCTACGATGCCGGATCAGAAACTAATGATGAGCTCTGTCTGAATATTCCAGGGCCTGTTTGTGGTGGTGCCGGTGGATCACCAGAAAGCGATGGTGAAGGCTTTGTGCATATCAGCAATGGGATTCATGGGCAGGGCGATTTGAATGCCGGCGTTTACGACTGGCGCAATCCTGCAGCGAGGGTCACTATCCAACGTATGAAATAA
>JAZGER010000165.1:0-4136 GCA_036478835.1 Gammaproteobacteria bacterium
TTTGCAGACAATGTCATTGAGTATTTGCGTGGTCAAGTGCGCTTGCCTGACATTTTGCACAGCCATTATGCTGATGCAGGCTATGTAGGCAGCCGGGTTGCTCATGTACTGGGCATTCCGCTAATCCATACCGGGCATTCCCTTGGTCGAGTTAAACGTCGTCGCTTGTTAGCATCCGGCTTGAATCTGGATGAGATTGAGCAGCAATACAATTTGTCCCGGCGTATCGATGCAGAAGAAATGACTCTGGCAACTGCAGAGCGGGTCATTACCAGTACAAATCAGGAGATAGAAGAGCAATACGAGATTTACGACCTGTATCAGCCTGAATTGATGCAGGTTATTCCGCCAGGCACCGATCTCCAGCTCTTCCATCCTCCGGTTGGGGGGGAGTGGCAACTACCGATCGTGGACGAAATTACGCGTTTTCTTCGCCACCCAGAAAAGCCGATAGTGCTTGCAATATCACGCCCGGACGCGCGTAAAAATATCGCTACTCTGGTCAGGGCGTATGGGCAGGATACGCAATTGCAGGAAATGGCGAATCTAGTGATTATTGCCGGTAATCGCGAGGATATTTCTGATCTGAATTACGGTGCACAGCAGGTGTTAACCGAGCTTCTCCAGTTGATTGACCTGTACGATCTGTATGGAAAAATTGCCTACCCAAAACATCATCGCGCCAGCGACGTACCACAAATTTATCGTCTGGCCGCAGTGACAGGCGGTGTTTTCGTAAACCCTGCCTTAACAGAGCCCTTCGGGTTAACCTTGATTGAGGCCACAGCAAGTGGTGTTCCTCTTGTTGCAACCGAAGACGGTGGTCCGCGCGACATTCTTGGAAACTGTAAGAATGGTGAACTCATCGATCCATTCGATAGTGAGAGTATCGCTCGCGCAATAAAAAGCGTGCTCAGTGACTGGGAACAATGGCAGCAACGCTCGGCAAATGGTTTGCGTGGCGTGCGCGAGCATTATTCCTGGGATGCGCATGCAAAGCGCTACCTGAAAATGATTCAGCCATTGATAGATAAAACAGCGAAACCCATTATTCGCCCGGCACTAAGGCGCGAGCAGGTACATCATGATCGGGCAATCTTTACCGACCTGGATCAGAACCTCCTGGGGAATACAAACGCTTTACCGCAGTTAATTGAAGCGCTACAAAAAAACCGGAAATCGGTTTTGTTTGGTGTAGCGACGGGGCGACGACTGGATTCCGCTTTGCGGGTTTTAAAAAGACATGGAATTCCCGAGCCAGATATTTTAATAACCAGCGGTGGTACCTCGATTCACTATGCGCCAAAGCTAACAGAAGACACGGCATGGACCAGTCACATAGAAACACAGTGGACGCCGCAAATTGTCAGAAAAATCCTGGATCAACAGCCAGGGTTGCAACGCCAGGCAAAATCAGAGCAAAGTCCGTTTAAAATCAGTTATTACATTGACCCGAAAATTGCACCCTCGCTAGAGGATATTAACCAGATATTGCATCAGGAAGATCAGATCGTAAATGTCATTCATTCGTTTGGTCAATATCTGGATGTTATTCCTGTGCGCGCATCAAAAGGGTTTGCTTTACGCTATTTTGCAGCAAACTGGAACATACCACTTAACAGGATACTGGTTGCAGGCGGTTCGGGTGCCGACGAAGATATGATGCGAGGTAATACGCTAGCCGTCGTGCTTGCTAATCGCCACCATGAAGAGCTGGATCAGTTGGAAGCAATAGAAAATATATATTTTTCTGAGCACGCGCATGCCAGAGGCATTCTCGAAGCCATAGAACACTATGACTTTTTTGACGCTTGCGTGGCACCCATTATAGATGAAGAGATAACATCATGAGCCAGCAGTATCTGTTGTGTACTGACCTTGACAGAACCTTGCTACCCAATGGGAAGCAAAAGGAGTCTGGCAATGCACGCCACTATTTCGAGCGGGTTTCTGCATTTCCTGACGTGACGCTGGCTTATGTATCAGGGCGCGATTCCATATTGGTTAAGCAGGCGGTTGAACAGTACATGATCCCGGCGCCTGATTTCGCTGTCTGCGATGTGGGTACAACAATCTACTGTGTGGGCGAAGGTGGCTGGGATATGTTGGAAGACTGGCATCACTCGATTGCGTCCGACTGGAATGGATACCCGCATTCTGCTATGGCAAGTTTGTTTGCGGATATTGATGTGTTGCAATTGCAGGAATGGGAAAATCAAAATACGTTTAAACTCAGTTATTATGTTGCAATATCGCATGACAGGGTGAGCCTTCTGGAAGATATGGAAACGCGATTATATGATGCAGGCGTTAAGGCAAATTTGATATGGAGTATTGATGAAGAGAAAGAGACTGCGTTACTGGATGTGATCCCGGCCTCTGCGACAAAAAAACATGCGATTAATTTTTTGCAGTCACTTAAAGGTATCCCTGATACGAAAACCCTGTTTGCTGGTGATAGTGGAAATGATCTGCCTGTGCTGATCAGCTCGATACCTTCTGTACTTGTCGCGAACGCGACAGAAGAAGTGAAGCAGGAGGCGACCCTGTTGTCTCGCTCGCTTTCAACGGGGGATGCGCTTTATATTGCAACCGGTGGGTACCAGGGCATGAATGGAAACTACAGCGCAGGCATACTCGAAGGGTTATCATATTATTACCCTGATCTCGCCGAACGACTGGAAGAATTTCTTAACATAAGTGATGAGAATAAGGTATGAATCAGTTAACAAATACAGGGACAATTCCACTGGTATTCGGAGAAGTCTTATTTGACTGCTTCGAAGATGGCAGCCAGGTTTTGGGCGGCGCCCCAGTAAATGTTGCGTCACATTTGCAGGCCTTTGGTTTACACGCTGTGCTGATCAGCCGAGTAGGGAATGATCGAGAGGGCGATAAGATTCGCCAGGCAATGCGCGAGTGGAAATTATCAGACGAAGGCCTTCAATCTGATAGTGAGCACCCGACGGGGAAAGTTACCGTTAGCATCAATCAGGGGGAACCGTCGTACGATATAGTAGAGCATAGTGCCTACGATTATATTGCAGCGGGATGCCTTCCTGAAGGTGTTGTATCCAATATGCTCTATCATGGTACGCTCGCCTTAAGAAATGCAGAGTCAGTGACCGCATTGCAGTCATTAAAGAGTCAACACCCTTCACCGATCTTTATGGATGTGAACTTACGTGACCCCTGGTGGAAAAAAGAGCAGGTGCTTTCATGGATGAAAGATTCGACCTGGTTAAAAATTAATGAGCACGAACTGGCTGACTTGGCGTCAGAAGGCAGTAACGATATTGAGCGCGCGACTTATCTGGTCGAGGACTGTCATTTATCACTGATTATTGTCACGCGTGGATCAAAGGGTGCAATTGCGATCAATGCTGAGAATGAGCTGTTTAGTATTAAACCAGAGGCGGTGGCTGATGTGGTCGACACAGTGGGCGCCGGTGATGCCTTTGCAAGCGTTTGTATGCTGGGTCTTTCTTCAGGTTGGGATATTCAAACGATCCTGAACAGAGCGCAACACTTTGCATCAAAAATGGTTACGCAACGTGGCGCTACCATAAGCGATAAAACATTTTATCAACCATTCATAGAACAGTGGAGCCGTCAGCTCGCACAGGAAACAAATTAACCCATGTATGAACAGGCTTCACACTCTCTATTGAATGAGATTCTCGACGATTTAAAGCCGGAAATTCGACGTCAGGATTTGCGACATTTTTACACTCGACTTGGCGCAAATTTCTATGCCATTTATAGTCTTTTCCATACCCTGTATGGCCATCGAAGAGACTTTAGAAAGCACATGGTTCGTCTTGTTGAGGTTATGGCAAACCAGTACCTGGAACGTGCTGCTGACCGGGAAGCAGAAGATAAGAAACGCGAAAAAGATTACAACTGGTTCCTGAGTCAGAAATGGGTGGGAATGGCGCTTTACTGTGACGGGTTTTCTGGTGACTTAAAAGGGCTACATAAAAAACTACCCTATCTTCAGGAGCTGGGTATTAATTTGTTGCATATCATGCCCATTTTAACTTGCCCGGAAGATGCCAGTGACGGCGGCTATGCGGTCAGTGATTTTAGACAGATAGATGCAAGGGCAGGGTCTTTACAGGATGTTCGGGAGCTTG
>JAZGER010000166.1:0-15850 GCA_036478835.1 Gammaproteobacteria bacterium
ACAGGACAAATATTTCTTCCCCTCCCCAATGCTGGTGGTAAACGAACCTTTCTCCGGCTGGCCACTTAACCAGCGCGGTGTGTTCCCCAGCAAATTCGTGCAACGGCATGACTTCAAGATTGCCCTGGCCGGGCAGCCATTCGGTTGCTTTTGTGTCAATCACAACGCGGCGAGTATCTTCGGGCTGAAACTGATGAAGCTTAACGAAGATGAGGCAACCTTCCTTACTGAATGGCGCATGAATGAAACCTTCCGGGTTCCTGAAATAGCTACCTGCCTTAAAATCGCCAGAGTCATCTGAAAAGACGCCATCCAACACCAATATTTCTTCACCCAGGGGATGATCATGCCGTCTGAAATGTGCGCCCGCCTGAAATTCTACAATACTGGTCGCATGGCCCTGTTCTATTTCTTCATACGCGAGACGTTTGCGATTCACGCCTGACAATGGGCTGAGCTCCCAGTCCATAGGCTCGGTTTCTATCACCAGGTTTTTCGTAAAGTCCATGTTTAGCATGATCAATACCTCCCGTAAAAATAACCGACATGAAAGGTTTATCGCCGTTCAATATCAAATAGCGTAAAATAGATCCATCTTCTTCATTTCTAAAATCAGAGGAGCATTTCATGCTTAAACGTTACCATTTTGCGCTATTTTTTTCATTATTAGCCATCATCTCACTTTCCAGCTGCACCCAGGAACAACAGAATAAAATCTCCCGCCTCGGTATCACCTTTCTGGAGGGTGACTATCAAATCACTTATGCCGACGGGAGTCATGTAAAAGCCTGGACTGTTCAGAATGGCAAAGTCACCAGTGAACCCGACAAGGGCTACTACTATTTCTGGGCCAATGAAGGTGGTAAAAAACGCTATGTACAAACACCAATTGCCCGAAGCTATATTGAAGAACTTTAAATGTGATGCCAGTCAAATCCATTTTTCTGGCAGGCAATCGTAATATCAATTTGATCAAAATCAATTGAAGTATTCAACGCATCCATCGCCAGTTCAGGGTGGTTATTCTTGTCACTGAGGTGTGCCAGCACAAGCATACGCAACTTCGATGTATCCATACTATCCAGCAGCTTTGCCGCCTGCGCGTTATTTAGGTGCCCGAAATGGCCACCTACACGTTGCTTGAGAGCGTGTGGGTACGGCCCTTGTTGCAACATTTTCGGATCATGATTGCACTCCAGTATCAGCGCATCAATACCGCCTAACGTCTGTATGACATGGGGCGTGATCATACCGATATCCGTCAGTATACCCAGCTGAACTCCACCATCAGTAAACACAAATTGACAGGGTTCACGCGCATCATGAGGGACAGGGAAAGGCTGTATGTGAATATCACCAATAGAAAACCCGACATGGCTATTGATCAACTGGGCATTGGTGACACCATCCGCCTGTTTAGCCGACAGTGTGCCGGCTGTTGCCCAGACAGGAACATCAAACTTTCGTGAAAAGCGGGCGACACCTGCAATGTGGTCACTGTGCTCGTGGGTGACAAGAATTGCATCAACATCTTTTGACTGACGACCGAGGCGTTGCAGGCGCTTTTCCACTTCAACACAGGAAAACCCGCAGTCTACCATTACGCAGGTCGTCTCATTTTCAATCAGCGTTGCGTTGCCTTTACTGCCGCTACCCAGTGATGCGAATCTCACAAGCTTTTCTCTCTACCTGATACTATCAGCGGATATTTTTCTGTATCAATTTCAACAGCTGGTTAGCCAGTTTCGTATTATCTACAACGCCAGTTGCATCAGTTACGTTAATGATAGATTCACGCTCATTTGTTTCTTTAATTTTTACCAGCAATCGCCCATCATCGTACGATTCCTCAGTATCAACACCATGCACATTACCGCCAAGTAATCCTGAAAAGAAACCACCGCTTCTTTTTTTGCTTTCAGGAATATCCTCGGGTTGCACATAATAAACGCCTTTCGAGCGATTCAGGTCATCGATCGGAATGCCCGCACTCTTGATCGCTTTTCCAACCGTGCCCCAGGCAAGCTGGAAACCCTGGCCTAGTTCGATGGTCGTTTTTCCAAAGCCACTTTTTTTCAGCTCTGACTGAACACCGATAATTTCAGGCTGCATTCCTTCAGCCACCTTCTGGTTTTTCTTAGTGGCCATCTCTGGGTGTTGTGCATCATAAACACTGGCACCCAGTGATAGCATTAATCGCTTCAGCATTTCAGATTCCAGGCCTGATTCTGAAGGCCGCGGAATCCATCGAGAAACCGGGATTTCCTCATCCGTTCCTTCGAGAACCTCTTCTATCCCCTGGTGTTTAATATAGATCTCGGTTGTGCCAGCAGTCTGTCCCTGCTCGACCCGCATCCGGTACCGATCACGGTAAACTGACGCAGCTTCGTTAGAAAAAACGCGCCCGAGGAGACTTCTCTTCCCCGTCCCCGGCGTAATCGCCCGGCTATTAATCCAGTCTGTTTCGAGCACACCCACAGTCGCATCATCCAGCGTTAGCTCAAAATCTTTTTCGAGCCAGAATTGCCTTGCCTGACCCCAGACATTCGCGGGCGCATCCTTAATCATCAGCCAATAATGTTGCCCGTCTTTTTTGAAAATAACCCGACGATGATCGCTACTTGTTGGCGTTGCAGGCGTCTCTTGATCTGAAGCTGAATTTACCCCTGAATCCGTAACGGTTTCAGGTGGAATATCCGCGTTGCTGGCAGGCACTCCTTCAACAGTTGCTTCTGAGGCTTTGCGTGATGGCACCACCAGATCATCAGTTAACTTTTTCGAGTTCAAATCGGGTGGCACTTCCAGTTTTTTTACATCCTGAGCAGCCAGATAGTCATTACTTTTATCCGGGAACACACGGTTTACGATACTGCAACCAGCCAGCTGCACTATGCTAATGAAAACCAGTGAAAACACCTGCACCACACGAGTATTTGGCATGCTTGATTACACCTGAATTTATTGGGTTATGGAAATATCTATACCAGCAGCCGTCATAGCTGCACGAACAGTGCCCTGATAGTGTTTCGCAAGGGGCGTTAATGGCAAGCGAAATCCCGGAGGAATCAATCCCATTTCAAATAGCGCCCATTTTACAGGAATCGGGCTGGATTCGATAAACAAATCACGATGCAAACCACGCAGGGGCATATCCAGCGCCTCGGCTTTTGCACGATCACCAGCCAATGCCGCCTTGCACATCTCATGCATCGCTCGAGGCGCGACATTGGCAGTAACAGAAATATCACCTTTGGCTCCCGCCAGAATCAGCTCCATCGCCGTCTCATCATCACCGCTATAGACATCCATACGACCTTCACAGATCGATAACAGTTCCTTGCCGCGTGCTAAATCACCCGTGGCATCCTTGATCCCAACAATATTAGAAATATCAGCAAGCCGCTCCACCGTCTCCGGCAAAAGATCGCAGGCTGTTCGCCCCGGCACATTATAAAGAATCTGGGGAATCGGGACAGCCTCAGCAATCAGCTTATAATGTTGAAACAACCCTTCCTGCGTCGGCTTGTTATAGTAAGGCGTCACCAGGAGGCAGGCATCAGCCCCTGCTTCCATGCCGCAACGGGTCAAGGAAATGGCTTCCGAGGTAGAGTTAGCGCCTGTTCCCGCAATCAGGGGAATGCGCCGGTTAACCATACTGACCATCTGGACCAATAAGGCACAATGTTCTTTTTCATCTAATGTGGCAGACTCTCCCGTCGTTCCGACAGCAATAATCGCATCGGTGCCTTCGGCGATGTGATGTTCAATCAACGCCTCCAGACTGGCGCTATCTACCTCACCGTTTTCCTGCATCGGCGTCACCAATGCAACCATACTGCCATGAAACATGGAAATCTCCAGAACGTGAATACCCGAATGGTACTTTTATGCTAGCGAGCTGACAAGATGGCGATCATGCATTGTTCTGGGTATGCTTGCCAACATTCAATGATAAAGCACAGGATATAGCCATGAGTGAGCAGGATTCCATACGAGAAATCCGTATTAACCCGATCGTACCAAGCGAATCGGTGCTGGTCTCCACTGCACGGGGAATGCGCCCTCGCAAAGATGAGGCGCCAGCCCCCAGAGACACGCGCAAGCATGTCGATACCTGCCCCTTTTGTACCGGGAACGAGGATAAAACACCGCCCACGATCAGCGCCTTCCCCAGTGAAGAAGAATGGCAGATGCGGGTCGTGGAGAATCTGTATCCGGTGCTCGGCGATGACAGTACCGCCAGCAATCTGGTGTTTGGTCTTCAGCAGGCCATTGATGGCTATGGCCGACATGAAGTCATTGTCGATCATCAGCAACATGGTATCGCGGTCCATGAGATGACGACTGAACATCTGTTCAATCTGTTTGGCCTGTATCGCGAAAGAATCGCTGCCCTGTATGACGCTGATCCGCGCATTCAATACGTGCTTATTTTTAAGAACTTCGGTCCCGCCGCTGGTGCGAGCATTCCTCACACACACAGTCAGGTCATTGCCATGCCGGTGATTCCGGAAAATGTGTACAACGAAGTAACCAACAGCAAGCAATATCACCAGAAACACCGGCAATGTATTTTTTGTTCGCTAATCGACGAAGCCCTCACCTTCGAGGCAAAAATTTACGACAGGGAATCCGGTTCCGTGCGCCGCAAGGTGGATGTCGGGCAATATGTAATAGAACGTGGAAAATTCTTTGTGGCAATCAAACCGTTTGCCAGCCGGTATGAATGGGAGGTGCATATCCTGCCGCTTCAGCACAACTCTGATTTCCTGACAATTTCAGATGAAGAGCGCGAAGATCTGGCGATTGTAATGCAACGCGCCATGGCTCGGCTAGATGCCGTTATCGGGGGTGCCCAGTACAATTTCTTCCTGCATTCCCTGCCACATAGCCCAGATATGGATCAATACAAAGAAAGTTATCATTGGCACCTGGAAATCTGCCCGCGAACCAGTATTCCTACCGGGTTCGAACTGGGTTCAGGCCTGTTTGTTAGCACGATAAGTCCTGAAGAAGCCGCCGCACAATTACGCGCCATAGAACTCTAGCATGCTACAATCGAATCATGACTAATCAACTGGTAATAACGGCTATCGGTGAAGACCAACCAGGGCTGGTTGATCAATTATCGAAAAACATACTCGAGTATAGCTGCAATATTGCTGACAGTAGAATGATGGTTCTTGGTGGCGAGTTTGCCATTCTCATTCTGGTCGAAGGCAGCTGGAATGCAATTGCCAAGCTGGAAGACCATCTGGCGGCGACAGATAACTCGCTGGATCTGCAGATAACCGTTAAACGTACGGCCACCAGAAAGCGGCCGGCCAATAGCTTGCCCTATTCAGTTGATGTCATTGCTCTGGATCATCCCGGTATTGTTCATGAGTTGGCGCGTTTTTTTTCCCACCGCACAATCAACATCCACGACCTTTCAACATCCAGCTATGCAGCAGCGCATACAGGCTCGCCGATGTTCTCTGTCCATATCATGTTGGATATTCCAGAAGACGTCCACATTGCTGGCCTTCGAGAAGAGTTTCAGGCGTACTGTGACCAGCTAAATCTGGATGCCTGCATCGAACCTGCTGCTATCTAAACTGGAGGTAAAAAACACAATGGTTACGTTGAATAAGAAAGTAAAACGTTTCAAGGCTGACGCCACCAGCGAGACTGTTTTTGATCTGGCGGACTACAAGGATAAAAAGCTTGTTATCTATTTTTACCCTAAAGACAGTACGCCGGGCTGCACCACCGAGGGGCAGGATTTCCGAGATAACATGGCTAAATTTAAACGCAACAAAACGGTTGTTGTCGGCGTTTCGCGCGACTCATTAAAATCGCACGAAAAATTTAAAACGAAACAGGAATTCCCGTTTGAATTAATTTCAGACCCGGATGAAATCCTTTGCTCGCAATTCGGCGTCATCAAGGAAAAAAATCTGTATGGCCGAAAATACATGGGCATTGAACGCAGCACCTTTTTAATTGACGAGAAAGGTATTTTGCGTAAAGAGTGGCGCAAGGTCAAAGTCGCTCATCACATTGATGAGGTGCTCGTCGCTGTCCGCGAATTGAACCGATCACGCTAACCAGATGGCACTTAAAAACACGCAGTAACTTTCTGCCCATCTCACTAAAGAAGGCATTGCCATGACAAAAAAAAGCCCCCCTAAAAAACGCCTTTTCGTCCTCGACACCAATGTACTCATGCATGATCCAATGTCGTTATTTCACTTCAAGGAGCACGATGTTTACCTGCCGATGGTTGTCCTCGAAGAAATGGATTCGGGAAAAAAAGGTTTGTCAGAAGTGGCTCGCAATGTTCGGCAGGTCAGTCGCTTTCTCGACGAGATGATGCACAATCGCGACAAGAGCGATATTGAAGAAGGTGTTCCTTTACAGATACAAAGCCTTAAAAATATGAGCAGCGATATTGGCCGATTATTTTTTCAATTTAAACCTCATCTTGTCGAAATGCCGGATACCCTGCCGGGTAACAAACCGGATAACAGTATCCTCGGTGCCGCATTATCTCTGCAACAAACGCGACCGAACACACGTATCACTCTCGTGTCCAAAGACATTAATCTGCGCATCAAGGCAACGATTCTTGGCATCGAAACGGAAGATTACTTTGATGACAAGGTCCTCGATGATGCCAACCTGATGTACTCAGGTAGCGAAGAACTGCCAGAGAATTTCTGGGACAAACACAGTGATGATATCGAATCATGGAAAGAAGCAGACAAAACACTCTACAAGATTCATGGCCCTTCAACAAAAAACTGGCATATAAATCAGCATGTTTATCTGTCGGGAAACAACCGCTTTGAAGCACGTGTTAGCCACCTTGATAACGAGATAGCAACACTGGAAACATTGACTGATTATGCCGGATCAGCTCATTCAGCCTGGGGAATTAGCGCACGCAATCGAGAACAGAATTTCGCCCTGAATATGCTAATGGATCCTGAAATCGATATTGTCACTATTCTCGGTACGGCCGGGACGGGAAAGACCTTGCTTGCTCTGGCTGCAGGTCTGGTACAAACACTGGATAACAACCGTTACAAGGAAATCATCATGACCCGCGCTACCGTTTCAGTGGGCGAAGACATCGGCTTTCTACCCGGTACCGAAGAAGAAAAAATGGCGCCCTGGATGGGCGCACTGATGGATAACCTGGAAGTCCTCAACCCATCAGAGTCCGGCGGTGACTGGGGTCAGGCTGCAACCAATGACCTACTGACGAATCGGATAAAAATTCGCTCAATCAATTTTATGCGCGGCCGCACCTTTCTCAACCGCTACCTGATTCTTGACGAAGCGCAAAACCTGACCCCCAAACAAATGAAAACGCTCATCACTCGAGCTGGCCCTGGCACCAAGATTGTCTGCCTGGGTAATGTTGCACAAATTGACACCCCGTACATTACTGAAACCAGTTCGGGTTTAACTTATGTAGTCGATCGCTTTAAACACTGGGAACACAGTGGGCATATTATCCTGCAGCGAGGTGAACGCTCACGACTTGCAGATTATGCAGCCGACACTTTATAACCTGACGATCAGCCTGTGACCGAAACTGTCTTAATCACAGGCGCATCTTCCGGTTTTGGTGAAGCCTGCGCAAAGAAATTTGCCCAACCTGGCTATCAATTACTACTCACTGCCCGTCGCCTTGACCGTCTGGAAAATCTGGCGGCAGAGCTACGAGGAAAATGTCCTGTGCAAGTAGCAAAACTGGATGTTACCGAGGCGGGTAGCATTGCCAGTTTCTCCAACACGCTACCCGCTGACTTTAAGGCAGTCGACATTCTGATCAACAATGCGGGCCTGGCACTTGGCCTTGAACCTGCCCAGGAAGCGTTTCTTGACGACTGGGAAACGATGATAGACACCAATATCAAAGGACTCATTCGAATGACACGCTCCGTTCTACCCGGCATGGTAGAACGCAATCACGGGCACATCATTAATATCGCATCCGTAGCCGGCTCCTGGCCTTATCCCGGCGGTAACGCATACGGCGCATCAAAAGCCTTTGTGCAGCAATTCTCACGCAATCTGCGCTGCGACCTTCTGGGCAAGCATATTCGCGTGACTAATATAGACCCTGGCATGGCAGAAACAGAATTTTCCAATGTTAGAATGAAAGGCGATACTGAAAAAGCGGATAAAGTGTATGAAAACACCCAACCGCTAAGCGCCACAGATATTGCAGATATTATTTACTGGGTAACAACAGTACCTGCACACGTCAACATTAACACACTGGAAGTGATGCCTGTTTGTCAGGCATGGTCAGCATTTGCCATAGACAGAAAGATGAATGATTAAATCACTCATTCAATTAGTGTCTAAGTTGAAATCCTTGCCTGGCTGGATTATCTATGGCTCGCCATTGAAACAGGATGAATCGGTTATTTTTTTCCCCAGCTGCGCAAATAAATTGACCGATGGTTGCTGGAATGTCCCTGTGCGTGCCTGGGTATTTGAACTGGAAGAAAATTCGCTGGAAAGACGATTGGGGTCACATATATTAGCTGAACTCCTGGAAATTTTTGAAGTCACTGAAGAACAGGCCCACTCCGCTATCTTTAAAGAACGCATCAAGTGGTTTCTGGTCGATAATGAGCGCAACAAACGAATCACATTCAGCCTGGGTCGCGATAAATTCACGATGCCACGGTCTTGCCCAAACGGGCATACACGGCTCACTTTTAGCCTCGCTGATGACAACACCAACGATTGGTGCAGCTTCCAGAGTCTGGCGACAGTTTATAGCAGGAAAACCTTTACTGGTGAGGTCGAATTCGTTTCCGAACGGGGTTTATCTGTGATCTCAGACATCGACGACACACTTAAAATAAGCAATGTCCCTGACAAACAGGCCTTATTGAAAAACATCTTTTTCAATAAGTATAAACCGGTCGCAGGCATGCCTGAACTTTATCAAAACCTTCTTGATAAAAACGCCAGCTTCCACTATTTATCGGCTTCGCCCTGGGCACTCTATCCAAGCCTTAAACCCTTCCTGGATACATTTTATCCAAAAGGCAGTATTCTGCTTCGCCACTTTAGAGTGTTGGATTCCAGTTTTATTAAATTCTTCATGTCTTCCCAGCAATATAAAACAGACGCCATCCGTTACATGCTACGGCGCTTCCCGCATCGCAATTTCATGTTGATTGGGGATAGCAGCGAAAAAGACCCAGAAATATTTGCTGGAATTTATACAGAATTTCCTGATGCTATATCACAGATACTGATCAGAAAAACGCCTGGGTCCGCACTTTCAAAAACAGACATTGAAATAATCTTCCAACAGGTTCCTGATGAAAAGTGGGTAGAGTTCGATCAGCCGGATGAAATACAGCTCAGAGTATAATGCCAAATGTCCGCTTGCAAGAAGCGGTATTAGCCACGAACAACACAGAGATTCTCTGTCAAACTCGTCGCTCATACTTAGGATACAAGCTGAATCAGTTGCGGAACAAAAATAATCAAACCAACCACAACAGCCATTATTGCTGTTATCAAAACCGCCGCTGCAGCCACATCTTTAATTTTTTTTACCTGAGGGTGCTGTCCCGGATTCACCAAATTACAGAGCAATTCGATAGCCGTGTTAAACCCCTCAGCCATCCAGACCAGACCTGTTGAGATCACTAATGACAGCCACTGCTCGGCTGTCAGGTCAAAAACAATCGCTAACGCAATCACTAGCACGGTAGCGAACAGGTGTATCCTGGCATTATGCTCTTCACGAATAAGCGTAAATATTCCTGCATACGCAAAACGGGTACTGGCAAAGCGTTTTCGAAGGGTAAAGGTGTCTTTTTTATCCATGCTGACCACTCAAGTTTCCAAGATTAATCATAGCATGCAATTTTTTACATTCTGGCAGCGCTAAGCTGGTAACATCGCCTGAACTAACAGAATGCTGATCAGTCTATACCACCGCCTCTTAATAGCAGGATATACCTATGAAACGAATGGCAATGTTTTTTGCAACGAACATGGCAATCATGGCTGTTTTAACGACAGCGTCCTGGATAATCACGTCTATTTTCGGAATTCAGCTAACCGCCACGTCACATTTGCTCATGTATTCTGCTGCTATCGGCTTTACTGGCGCGCTCATTTCGCTGTTTATGTCGAAATCTATGGCGAAACGCTCCATGAATGTTCAGCTCATTGAACAACCGGCCAATGAAACTGAAGCCTGGTTGGTCAACACCGTGTCTGACCAGGCAAAACGCAGCGGCCTGGGCGTACCTGAAATTGGTATTTTCAATTCGTCGGATATGAACGCATTTGCGACAGGCTGGAGCAAGAACAACGCACTGGTTGCTGTTAGCACTGGTCTGCTAAGCAGTATGTCACGTGATGAGATCGAAGCCGTGCTTGCACATGAGATTTCTCATGTGGCCAATGGCGATATGGTCACACTGACGCTGATACAGGGCGTCGTAAACACGTTTGTGTATTTCCTTGCATCACTTGTCGGTCGTTTTGTTGATCGCGTTGTTTTCAAAAATGAAAGGGGGCACGGCTTTGGCTTTTATATCACCCAAATGCTCGCTCAGGTTGCTATGTCATTCCTGGCCAGCATGATTGTTATGTGGTTTTCTCGTCAACGCGAGTTTCGCGCTGACGCTGGCGGTGCCAACCTTGCCAGCAGAGAAAAAATGGCCTCCGCTCTTGAACGCTTAAAATCTGCTCACGGACCAGCTGAAATGCCGGGAGAAATGGCTGCATTTGGTATCCGTGGCGGCAAGCATTTACAAAAATTCTTTATGAGTCACCCACCACTTGATGAACGTATTGCAGCACTACGGAACACTACCGGGTAATGATTTTTCGACAATCCAGGCTTATTCTGTCTCAGCCCAGTACATCATTAACAGCGCTAATAACCCCAGAATAGCAAAACCTGCCACCAGGGGTAAAACAGTCTCATTATACAACCGCCCAATTAGGCCACCGATCAATAAACCCGATAAAGTCGAATAAAAACTGATCACTGCCGAAGCCGTTCCGGCAATGTGTCCTACGGGCTCCATAGCGAGGGAATTTAAATTCCCGAACAGGATACCGATACAGAAAAATACCACTAGCAGATAGACCATTAAAATCCAGAAATCGGGTCTGCCTGTGATATACCATGAAAAACCTGCAAAAATAATCGATGTCACACTCAGCCATAATAAAGCTAACCTGGACAACCTGTGCATTCCATAACGCATGACTAGACGAGAATTAATATAGGTAGCCAAACCAAGTGATATGGCGAGTAATCCAAAGTAATAGGGGAATTGGCTACCGAGTTGATAAAGCTCCTGCAAAATCTGCTGCGAAGAATTTAGATAACCGAGAAATGCAGCGAAGATAAACCCACTCGCCACCGAATATGCAAGCACAGTACGATGCTGGACAGTTTCTTTGACCGCCAGGAAGATATTCCCCAGGGATAATGGCACCCGATCAATCGGCAACAAACTTTCTGACTGCCTCATTGCAAACCAGAGGAAACCAACAACTGCCAATACAAATAACAAAAAGAATATTTCACGCCAACCTGACATCGATAGAATAATTTGACCCAGCATCGGGGCTATAACCGGTACGATAATAAAAACAGAGAGGATCAGTGACATTATTCGCGCCATGGCACTGCCCGTAAATTGATCCCTGATAATAGCCATTGCAACAATTCGCGGGCCAGCAGCCCCCACCCCCTGCAAAAAACGACCGAGCAATAGCGCTTTAAAATCTGAAGCATAAATACAAAACAACGTCCCGATAAGAAATATCATCAACCCAGCGTACACAGGCGGCTTCCGTCCGGTACTGTCGGAAATAGGGCCATATATCAACATCCCCATAGCCAGGCCAAGAAATAACACTGAAATAATGAGCTGCCGGTCATTCTTATGGTGAATTTCAAGATCCTGACTTATTTGCCCTAAAGCCGGTAACATGGCATCTATGGACAGAGCAATGAACGATGTCATTAACGCCATAAGAAAAACAAATTCACGGGACTGCATTTTCATGCGCTACATATTAGCACTTGTGCTTTGCAGTTTTTTATCAATCCCAGTCGCCGCTGAGCTAAGACCATTTACCAGCGATGGATGCAGTGCCTTCCCGGACGGGCCGCCTGACCAAGGTGAATTATGGCTCAGTTGTTGTATCAACCATGATCGAAGTTACTGGCTAGGAGGAACCTACGACGAGCGACAGGCTGCAGACATTGCGTTAAAAGACTGTGTCGCCGCCCTTGGGAAGCCTGACATTGCTTCGCTGATGCTATCAGGTGTGCGAGTGGGTGGAACACCCTGGTTACCGACAACTTTTAGATGGGGTTACGGCTGGCCCTGGCCGAGAGGCTATCGGGCATTGTCTAAAAAGGAGAAAGCCTTTGCCTTTTCTCTCCCGAAAATGGGCGCACCTACCATCAAACCCTGAACTGCTTACATCGCTCAATAAATTTCTCTGTACTATTATGCATCGGCACCCTGGCACGCGCGATATTGGTAATCAGTAACCTTCCCTCTTTTATGAGACGCAGCCCTTCTTTTACTTCTCGCTTCATCGCTGAGGTGGGTGATTCCGGCAGGGTTGCTCTCACCTTCGACAAGCGTTCACTAGAAACCACAAACGATGGCCAGATTTCAAATATTTCAGGGTCAGTGCGTAATGTTTCACACTTCATTTTTGCAGCTGCAGTAAATTCTTGAACTGTGTCCTGGAAGCCCTCAAACAATTGGCTGTTCAAAAAGGCCTGATTGATCCCCTCTGAGATGTGGTCAATATCACGCATGGTCATGGCGATCTTGATATAGCGGGAAAGATAAAATTCTTCAACCGGGATAGAAAAAGCCTTAAAAGGCTCACCCCATAATTCGTCGATAGACTCATCTCCATTTCTATGTCGAACGGTTTCTCCAAAACTGAGTGCTTCTATCAAACATTGGCCACACTCACGCATCAGTGAATCACTGGATTTTATTTCAACGCCCAACGCCTGGAGCTCTACCAACTTGCGAAAAATATCCCCAGCACGATTGAACAGCGCCCCCGCCAACATGGCCCCTTTAACTCGTTTGCGTTCCGGTTCAGATTCACTTTCGTAGGAAAACCGCGCTTCGTTCAAGCGGTTACCTGGCATATTTATGCCATGCTCAACATGATTGAAAAGCCGCCGAACAAGTGCATCGATGAGCTCTCGCTTCATTGCAAGACTATCTTGTGGGGGGTCGTAACGCTTGATCCAGTAACCATCAAAATAGATGCTGGGCCTACCGTCTATTTCCCGTTTTGTTCCGTTAAGAATACTCTCAGACATTGGTCGTGTTTCAGCAATTAATTCAGGGTTGTTCTGCTTCAGTTTCCTGCGGAGCGCTGCTGCGTGGCCAGGCTTTTAAAACAGCTTGAACAACGGTAGCAAGAGGGATCGCGAAAAAGATACCCCAAACTCCCCAGATACCACCAAACACAAGCACAGACAGGATAATCGCGATCGGGTGCAAATCCACGACTTCAGAAAATAACAGAGGGACCAGCACATTGCCATCCAGCGCCTGGATTATGCCGTAAGCCAGTATCACATAGCCAAATTCAGCACTCCAGCCCCATTGGAAATAGGCAATCGCCGCAATGGGCAGAGTAACAACAGCAGCACCAATATAAGGGATGACCACTGATAATCCGACGAGTGTTCCCAGCAATACGGCGTATTGAAGATCCATGTATAAGAATGTGATATAGCTAACACCCCCGACCAGAAAGATCTCCCAAATTTTACCGCGAACATAATTTCCAATCTGGGTATTCACATCGCTCCATACCAGGTCAGTGAGTGCACGATCCTTCGGCAAATAACTTTTTAGCCAGTCAGCGATCCGCAGCTTATCCTTAAGGAAGAAAAAAATAAGTACAGGAACCAGGATGATGTAGACCATAATCGTCACCAGGTCAACAACCGATGCCAGGGAAACCGAAAGAACACGCTGACCAAACGCCGCTATCTGTGAGCGAATAGAATCTATGATGGTTTCTATCTGCTCCTGATTTATCAGGTCAGGATATTTTTCGGGCAATTGCATCACCAGACCTTGCCCCTTGGTGAGAATGCTGGGTAACTGCTGCACTAACTGAGTAATCTGATGTGATAGTTCAGGTAATACACCTAACAACATAAATATCAGAACGAATAAAAACAGCAGGAAGATAAGAGTGACTGACAGGTTTCGAGGCACCCCTCGACGAACGAGGGCACCCACTGCGCCCTCCAGTAAAAAAGCGAACACTAACGCTGCCAAAGCTGGCGCGAGCATTCTCCCCATAGTCACGATAATAATCATGCCTACCAGCAGTACCAACGCCAGGGCAACGACCTGTGGGTCTGAAGTGTACCGTTTGAACCAGCTACTGATCGCTTCCATTATTCATCATTCTTTAGTTCGGTATAAGCATCCTGGAAGACAGTTTCCAATTCATCAATCACCTGATCGGCATCTTCACCTTGCACGATATGTTTCATCATTATATCCGAAGTAATGCCCAGCATGCTTTTCTTATTAAGCATGAAGTAGCTACCAGATAATCGTTTGATCGCTTTTATAACAGACTCATCTTCAGGTCGTGGAGCAAGCTTCGGCTCAGGTATCGGCTCGATAACAGCCGCCACCTGAAGATTGGTGTTTGCAGATGATACAGCCCTTACCTCCTGACTAAGCCCGGATTTTCGTGATGCAAGAAACTCAGCATAGCTGATCACTGATACCTGATCGGCCTCTGAGAGGCGTTGAAATATAACTAGCAGCGCAGTATCTTCTTTCACAACTTCTACTCCACCGGAACGGTGTTATCTTTACAATAATTCCGTGCAAAGGTCAGCAGCTCATCCATCGCATAATGACGAAATTTTTGTTTTTGATGTACAAATGAGAATGGGCGTTCCAGTAGTGGCTCCAGCTTAACGGCAATGAGCGTGCCCAACCGAAGCTCTTTCTGGACCGTTGCTCGAGAAACAATAGCAACACCCATACCCGCTTCCACAGCGCCCTTGACTGATTCAGGACTCCCTAACTCCATCGAAACAGTAATTTGATTCGCCTGAATACCCTGCTGTTCCATATAATCACTAATTACTTCACGTGTGCCAGAACCTTCTTCACGGCATATGTAAGGATATTCGAGCAGTTCCTTGGGCGTCATGGAGTCGCGATTGATCAGAGGGTGTTGCGGCGATAAAACGGCAACTAATTGATCCATTCGGCACACTTCTACAACCAGGTTTTTGTTCAACACCTGTGACTCAACGACACCGAGATCAATCACATTGTTTTCCACCATCTGAACAATGCCATCAGAATTAGAGACCTTCAGCTGGACATTGACGTCCGGGTACTGGCGCTTAAAATCCCCGAGCAAAGCGGGCAACATATATTCCGCGATGGTGGTACTCGCACCAATAACCAGCACGCCACTAATATCGCCAATCATTTCCCTGACAGCACTTTCCATTTCAGCGTATTCCTTGAATATTTTTTCAGCATATTCATGCACACACTGACCGGCAGGTGTCAGACTAATTCGGTTATGGGTTCGATCAAATAGTCGGGTATTAAAATACTCTTCGAGTTGGCGCACCTGGAAAGTGACGGCTGGTTGAGTCATATGCAAGGTTTCAGCCGCCTTAGTGAAACTCAATAAACGAGCCACTGTATGGAATACCTGTAATCTACGATCCGCCATCCGGCCCTGCTCCAAATTTAATCCAGGCCGGTATTGTACTGCTATTTAATATATTTGTGCAGTATTAACTGAGTTAATC
>JAZGER010000167.1:0-2218 GCA_036478835.1 Gammaproteobacteria bacterium
AAATCGACATCCTGAGCCGTTTTACCTGCCGCGTCCAGCGCACGTCTGGATGCCGCTTCCGCCAGGTCAACTGTGCTCTGGTTCTCGGCGGCAATGTGACGCCTGGCAATACCCGTGCGTTCACGGATCCATTGGTCAGTGGTATCAACAACTTTTTCCAGGTCAGCATTGGTTACTACCTTGTCAGGTAAATAACTTCCTGTGCCAGTAATGCGCGAATAGATCAAACCGCTTGTTTCTCCACTAGTGTTTTCTGTAATTGTTGGCTGATGCGATCGGGTACAGATTGTTGCGCCACCTGAATTGCCACCTCAATCGCAGTGGCAAACGAAAGTGCATCAGCACTCCCATGACTCTTGATGACTGTACCACGCAGGCCTAACAAACTGGCACCGTTATACCGTCTTGGGTCGATACGTTTTTTGAAGGAATTTAAAACAGGCATTGCAACCAACGCGGCCAGTTTAGTGAAAATATTTCGTGAGAACTCGGCTCGGATAAAATGCGCAATCATTTTGGCAACACCTTCACCCGTTTTCAACGAAACGTTACCTACAAAGCCATCACAGACAACCACATCTGCTGTGCCTTTATAAACATCGTCACCTTCAACAAAGCCGATATAGTTCAAACGACTCTCTGAGAGTAATGCTGCCGCACTTTTGACCACCTCATTGCCTTTCATTTCTTCTTCACCGATATTGAGAAGACCCACACGAGGCTTTACAGTTCCATCAATCGCTTCTGATAAAATCGAGCCCATGACGGCAAATTGAAACAGGTGGTCAGCTGAGCTGTCGATATTTGCCCCAAGATCCAGCATGTGGGTGTGGCCCGTCATGCTGGGTAGATGGGTGCAGATTGCTGGACGATCAATGCCGGGTAAGGTTTTTAAAACAAAACGGGCCGTCGCCATCAGGGCGCCTGTATTGCCGGCACTCACACAGGCATCTGCTCGGCCGTCTTTAACCAAATTAATGGCAACGCGCATAGAGGAGTCTTTCTTTGAGCGCAATGCGGTTGCAGGCGATTCATCCATTGCGACTTCCTGCGACGCAGGCTGAACTTCATAATGCCCCTGAAAATCCAGGAACGCTTTATATTCAGGCTGCTGTAGTCTGGCATTTATCTGCTCCTGATTACCCACCAGTATCAGATGAATGTTGTTGTGTCGGTTGAGCACTCTCAGGGCAGCAGGGATAACGGCATCCAGACCCAGATCCCCGCCCATCGCATCCAGCGCGACAGTCATCGAGGGGGATGTCATCGCAAGCTACCAGAAAAGAGCATGGAGGACACTAATTTGAATTGCATAGAACATGCATCTCTATAAAGTAGTGGATCGTAGACCTGTTACACAAAACAGGTAACTAAAATTGCTGCCGGGCATTTTGTGTATGCCCGGCAATACTGGAAGCACAGAAAGCAGTGCCTGTTTGTATATTGGAGATGATTAATCTAAATCTTTTTCAATCACCTTGCGTCCACGGTAATAACCATCCGCACTGATATGGTGGCGTAAATGTTTTTCACCCGTTGTCGAATCAGTCGACAGAGTGCTACTTTTGAGGCTATCGTGAGAACGACGCATGCCACGTCTTGAGGGTGTCTTGCGACTTTTTTGAACGGCCATACTGCTAACTCCTGCAAATTAAATCAATGGTTATTTTTTCAGCTTTTCCAGTACTGCAAAAGGACTAATTTCCTTTTGCGTAGTGTTTCTATGCTCAACAAAGGCCTGGCATTGCTCTTCATCCGGGTGCGCCGAGATTAAGGGCAATGACAAAATAATTTCATCTTCAATCAAATCAGATAACGCAACGGATTCACCAGAAATAAGAAGCGATTCATATCCTTCAGGCAACTCGGTCGTCTCATTGGCACTCGTCATCAGGGCCAGCAAGAAACTGACATCAAGATCGAAAGACATCTGATCCATACAGCGCTGACAAACCAGTGCAATTTTTCCGCTGACACTCCCGCGCATCACAGGCAACTGACGACTGTCTATTTCGAATACCAGACGCACATCAACGTGCCCCGTTGATTCCTCTAGTAAACCGGGTAGTCGCGCAAACTCAGAAAGCCTTAGTTTTCCGATAAATGTGCGCCCTGCGACAGCCAAACTGAGCGGTTCGACCTTTCCGGGTAAATTATCCAACATAAGCAGTCAATTATATGGCTTCTGAGACGGAATTGTCAAAGAACTGTTGCTTAA
>JAZGER010000168.1:0-2393 GCA_036478835.1 Gammaproteobacteria bacterium
CAGGGAACCTTCACTTTTCTGGGCTTCTACGAACGCAGGTTGCGGCGTATCATTCCGGCGCTGCTGATTGTGCTATTTGCAACCTTGTCGGTAGGCTATTTTCTCCTTTTGCCTGACGAATATATCACGCTCAGCGAATCGACTGCCTCTGCCCTGGGGTTTGTCCCCAATATCTATTTCTTTGCGACAGCAAGCACCTATTTTGGGCTGGATATTGTCACCGCTCCTTTGTTGCATACCTGGTCGCTGGGCATTGAAGAGCAGTTTTATCTGTTTTTCCCTGTGATTGTTTTTTTGCTCTATAAATATAAAAAACAACGATGGGTCATTCCAGTTATTGCTCTGTTGTTTGCTGTATCAATCACCGCGAATGTTTTGTTCGCCGGGGTTTACACAAAACTCACATTTTACATGTTGCCGACACGAGCCTGGGAGTTGTTGGCCGGTGTTTTGTTGAGCCTGGGGGTTTTGCCGGAAGTCCGAAATAAGTTAGGCGCTAACCTGATCTCAATAGCCGGTCTGGTACTGATTTTAGGGGTAATGTTCACGTTGGATGAAACGGCCGTTTTCCCGGGTGTTAATGCGATTTATCCTGTGCTTGGCGCTGTGCTCATTATCTATGCGAATAGCCATAGAGAGACTGTCGTTAGTCGATTGTTAAGTAACCAGCTCCTTGTCTGGATTGGCCTTATCTCCTATTCGCTCTATCTCTGGCATTGGCCGGTGACTGTGTATACGAAGCTGATTTGGGATTCACCGTTGAGTCAGGTTTTTGTCGTTTGTGTATCAATCATACTGGCTGCTATTAGCTATCGGTATATTGAAAGCCGTTATCGGAAGCGGGAGCGAAAAGTGGCGATTTCACGAACGTTAAAAGAACTGGGGGCCGCGTTCATCATGATCTCCATGGCGGCTGTCGCGATTTACTTTAATGACGGCCTGATGGACAGAGTGCCAGATGAAGTGAACAGGATTGCTTATCAGAAAAATTACGGTGGTCATATTAATCGTTGTGAGCCCTTTATTGAAGGCAGTGATCGGGCAAGCTTGTGTCAGCTAGGGAATCTGGATACGCCTCCGGCGTTTGTCGTGTGGGGAGACTCACATGCCATCGCAATTTCACCTGCGTTAGATGAGGCGGCTCGAGAGCTGGGCGTGTCTGGCTACACGATGACCAGTGGTGGTTGCCGCGCATTATTGGGCGTGTATCGAAAATCAAAAGACCGCTGCCTGGTATTTAATAATCAGGTGATGCGTTTTATTAAAGCGAATCCATCGATAAAAGTGGTTTTTCTTGTGGGCTACTGGCGCTTGCCACTGCTGGGTGAAAGTTATGATAACAGTAATTTTTTGATTATTGACGAGCAGACACAATTTAGTTCGCCTGCAGAAAATCGACGTGTTTTCAAGCGGGGTCTCCATCGGACACTCGTAGCACTCACAGACTATCAGGCGGTTGTCGTTGAAGATGTTCCTGAAATAGGTTCCCAGTTTGGTAAAGCGCTTGCAAATCATCTGGCCAGAGAAACCTGGTTTGGCCGAAATACATTCGCTCACCGCGTGTTTCATGACGAAGCTGACGCCTACAGTGAAGCGTTTTTAGAAATCACAGATAACCTTCCTGAAGGGAGTGATTATATTAAAATAAAACCCCATCTCTGTAATGGCCTGGAATGTAAACTTATTATTGATGGTGAGCTCGTGTACGCTGATGGAGACCATCTTTCGGGGGTCGGGGCGCAATTGCTGAAGCCAGGATTTAAAGCGTACTTACAGGAGCATTTGTCATTGGAGCCCCGATTTCAATGAATCATATGTTGAGAGCGGGTTGATGTGCGCTCGAGCCAATCTCTATCCATAACAATTTCTTACCAGTGCTAGTTGCGAAATTACATCGGTATTAAGGCTATTTGTCTCAAATAAGAGACGGGTAAGAGGCTGTAAATTGGATTGAATAGCCGTTTATATCTACTAGTGTCGCTGATTGAAGACGGTCAGATTAGGTATTTTGCAACAGAGTTCACATTCGCAGGTTAATTACTATATAAAACATATTGTTATGTAGTATGGGCTGATAATTGCTTAATATATCGGGTTATCGGATTAACCCCTGTCATTGATTGAGTAGATTATGTTTTTATCCATTTTACGTGTTGCTCCCCTATTGTTAGCGAGATGCAACCCCGCGTTGTTTGTGACTCCTTTTTTGCTGCTTCAGTTGTCGGCCGAGGCTGCCCCGAGACAAATCGTTATCACGTCCGATGCGGATACGATTCTCTCTGATGAGAGTCTGCAATTTTATGCCGCCTGGGAGGGTAGCGTTAACATCTGGTCTGCTCAGGAAAGTGTTCACTGGTCGGTGAATGGCTGCGGTAAAATCATTAAACAAACTG
>JAZGER010000169.1:0-17079 GCA_036478835.1 Gammaproteobacteria bacterium
ATCGCAAAAGCCGCCTTGGAAACGCCTAGTCTGTCATCATCATGCGCGTCACCATAGCGATCGCCTATACCCAGATCAGCGCGGATAAAGCCGCCAAAATTCACATCAATTTCATCATTAATCGTTATTGCATTTTCTGCATTAACCAACAACGGACAAAGACAAGCCAACAATCCAGTAAGAACCTTTTTCATTACACGCACCCCAGTATAGATAACATCTGCTATCTGAATTTATGAATACGAAGTATTAATGAACATCCAATCGTTCGAAAAATATACACCAGCTATTAAATGCTGTTTCCCTGTTTTTCACTTCAGTTCTTTGCAGCAGCGGCCTGTTAAATTTCTTCTTTAGCCAAATGTATAGTGACTATCTTCATTTAGAGAGAGACTTCCTTACTAGATTCTCTCAATTCACCACCTGAAAACGCCAATCAATAGCGCTTGAGCACCACTTCATGTAAGCTTCATCATCGCCAGTTCAAGCTGAACCAGCCTTCATAAACTAGTCACTGAGATTCCTTATGAGCTTTACCTCCCTGGGCTTGTCCGAGCCTATTCTTAAAGCTGTAGCCGAACAGGGCTACAGCACACCTTCCCCTATTCAGGCCAAAGCAATTCCTGCTGTTATCGAAGGCAGCGATGTGATGGCTGCCGCTCAAACAGGGACGGGTAAAACAGCAGGTTTCACCTTGCCCATCCTGGAAATATTGTCCAGAGGGCAACCGGCTAAAGCCAATCAGGCCCGCGCACTCATCTTAACGCCAACACGTGAACTTGCTGCGCAAGTCGCTGAAAGCGTTGCAACCTATGGCAAACACTTATCATTAAAGTCAGCGGTTGTCTTTGGTGGGGTAAAAATCAACCCTCAGATGATGAAACTACGTAAAGGCGTAGATATTCTGATTGCCACTCCGGGGCGTTTGCTGGACTTGTACAATCAAAATGCCGTCAGATTTACACACCTTGAAGTCCTTGTACTCGATGAAGCCGATCGGATGCTCGATATGGGTTTCATACATGATATAAAAAAAATCCTTGCTCACTTGCCTGAAAATCGACAAAATTTGATGTTTTCTGCAACCTTTTCGAATGATATTCGGCATCTGGCGAAAGGACTGGTCAATAACCCTGTTGAAATCTCCGTGACGCCGCGCAATGCGGCTGCGCCCAGTGTAAAGCAGTGGATCTGTCCTGTTGATAAAAAACAGAAAGCCGCATTGCTCACTCACTTAATCAAGGACAACGACTGGGAGCAGGCGCTGGTTTTCTCAAGAACCAAGCACGGTGCAAATAAATTAACCCGACAACTCGAAAGCGCAGGCATCAGGGCAGCGCCCATTCATGGCAATAAGAGTCAGAGTGCTCGTACTAAAGCCCTGGCAGATTTCAAAAACGGAAAGATTCGTGTTCTCGTTGCCACTGATATTGCTGCTCGAGGCATCGATATTGATTCGTTGCCACAGGTCGTCAATTTTGATTTGCCAAATGTGCCGGAAGATTACGTACATAGAATTGGTCGCACGGGTCGAGCAGGTTCTACAGGACAGGCAGTTTCTCTGGTCAGTGCAGATGAGTTCAAGCAACTCTCTGATATCGAACGATTGACCCAAAAAATCCTGGAACGAAGAATCATTGATGGCTTTGAACCCGCTCATGATTTACCCGAATCACGTCTGGGGCGACGCCCTGTCCACAATAATAAACCCAGGAAACCCAAACCTGGGCACCAGGATGGTCAGCGCTCAGGTGAAAACGCCAGAGGCCATAAAACCAGCGACAGAAATTCTAATGGTAAATCAAAGTATGCTGGCCCAGGAAAAGCAGCTAGCGGGAAACCCGCTAGAAAATCCAATGGTGGCCACTCGAATCGCCGTAGTCAATCTGGAAACCGGTAAGGCTGAGTTGGAAATAGTCATTTACTGATGAACCGAGTCGCACTGTTCGTAGATGTACAAAACATTTATTACACCACCCGGGACAGTTACGGGCGGCAATTTGACTACCGCAAATTTTGGCGGCGCATTAGCAACGAGGGTGACATTGTTTCAGCTACCGCTTATGCGATCAATCGCAACGATGATAAACAGATAAAGTTCCAGGATGCTCTCAAACACATTGGTTTTACGGTTAAACTGAAGCCTTTTATCCAACGCAGTGATGGTTCTGCGAAAGGCGACTGGGATGTAGGCATCACGATAGACATCATGGAAACCGCAAACTTTGTTGATACCGTCATCCTTCTTTCCGGAGATGGTGATTTCGATTTACTATTGACAAATATAAGGGAAAAACACGCCGTTACCACTGAAGTCTATGGGGTTCCAGCGTTAACGGCGAATTCGCTGATGGCAGCTGCCGATATTTTTCACCACATTGATGATGACTTACTACTTTAAAAAAACATAAGAGTTTATTCGCTCGAAGCACGGAATAAGCCTGTTTTTCGCGCGATCTCAGCGCCCTGGCAATTCTAAATATATCATGCACAGGTGCATTATGACTTCACCCTTTCAACTGCCGCACCCGAAACGAGCGTCCTTTTAATTTCCCTTCAGTTAAGATTTTTAACGCAGCGCTTGCGGCATCTCTCTCAATGGCAACATAAGCACAGCGATCAAACAGATGGATTTTCCCTACCTGTTTTCCCGCAATTGATTTATCCGCAGTCAATGCGCCTAATATATCGCCGGGCCTTAATTTTTGTTTTTTACCCCCATCGATTTGTAAACTGGTCATAGGTGATTGGTAGGGTTGACTGTTATTCGATACAATCGCAGGCAGTGGCTGGACAGTAATTTTATAATCAAGGTCGTCTTCCAGCCTGAGTACTTTATGACCTTCCCTCCTGTCGAAAAGTGTGCAGGCAATGCCCTTACTCCCCGCACGGCCGGTTCGACCGATACGGTGAATATGCACTTCACTATCATGGGCAATATCATAGTTAATCACTGCATCCAGTGCGTCAATATCCAGCCCGCGAGCCGCGACATCTGTTGCCACCAGTATCGATGAACTTTTGTTGGCGAACCTCACTAGCATTTGATCTCTATCACGTTGCTCAAGATCTCCGTGCAGGGCAATGGCGCTAAAGCCTTCGCTGCTCAGCGCATCAGCAACCGCCTGAGTTGCGATTTTGGTATTGCAAAATACCAGCGCCGACTGTGGCCGATAATGTAAAAGCAATAAGCGCAACGTTGCCAGGCGATCAGCATCTCCAATGTCATAAAAATATTGCTTAATACTTGCTTCGTCATGAGTGGAAGCAACTTGCACACTCACTGGCTGATGCATAACACGCACAGCCATTGATTCTATCTGTTCAGGGTATGTAGCGCTGAAGAGCAACGTTTGTCGCTTGCCCGGAATGCAATCAATAATCGCATCGAGATCATCCTCAAAGCCCATATCGAGCATACGATCCGCTTCGTCTAGAACAAATGTATTCAGACTGTCCAGTTTGAGGGTATTTCTACGTAAATGCTCATCTATCCGACCCGGCGTCCCTACAATAATATGGGCGCCATGTTCAAGCGAGCCTGCCTGTGGCCCAAAAGGCATCCCTCCACATAATGTTAGCACCTTAATATTATGAATCGAGCGAGCAAGTTTACGAATTTCTTTTGCTACCTGGTCAGCCAGTTCCCGTGTAGGGCAAAGCACCAGCGATTGAATCCGAAACTTCTTTACATCAAGCTTATTCAAAATTCCCAGACCAAAGGCCGCCGTTTTACCTGATCCTGTTTTCCCCTGGCCAATCACATCTTTGCCGTTGAGTATGTGCGGTAAACTCTGTGCCTGAATCGCTGTCATTTCCAGGTATTTCAGAGCAACCAAATTTTCAATCAATTCTGGTTTTAAATTAAGCGTTGTAAAATCAGTCTGACTCATCAAAGAACCCTTCTAATAAAATGCATACTATTACTCGCAATACACGAAAAAAAGGGCAGGACCTTTCGGACCTGCCCTTTTTCGCACCAACTCAAGTTGGCCATCTTGCCTGTTAATGCAAGATATACAGTCTCAGCCTATAACGGAACGATGTTCTCAGCTGCAGGCCCTTTAGGCCCTTGTGTCACAGTGAACTCAACTTTCTGGCCTTCAGCCAGTGTTTTGAATCCGTCACCTGTGATCGCTCTAAAATGAGCAAAAACATCAGGACCAGATTCCTGTTCGATAAAGCCAAAACCTTTAGATTCGTTGAACCATTTAACGGTGCCAGTAGTAGTAGACATATGTCATTCCTATTTAATTTAAACATAATAGTCTGCAAGCAGACTTCGCAAGAAGTGCTTCTATAAATATGAAAACAAGGACGAAGGACTAAGATAGGACATCGAAATGGTACACATAAACATAAACGTACTTACAAGCTAAGCTGATTATATAGACTTTCATCCAAGTGTCAAGAGTTTTATGGGTATTGTTCCAATAACTACCTGTATAAACTCATTTATATCAGTTTTTCTGCTATTTTCGTGGCTAATCAGGATCCGTACTGGAGTTCACGCGCTTTTTCACGCATCTGGGTGCAGATATCGTCAGACGCCCATTGAACTAGCTGGTGGCTGATACTCTTCCCTGATGATCATAGCTTTTATTCAGCCCCATTGCCTATACCTTTTAGCTCAGCATAAGTTTCCGCAAAAGCATTGATTGCCCTGTCGAGATCCTCCTGAGTATGCCCTGCAGAAATTTGGGTGCGAATTCTTGCTTTTCCTTTGGGAACCACCGGAAAGAAGAAGCCAATGGCATACACCCCTTTTTCAAGTAGTTTTTTTGACATCTCCTGTGCAAGGGCGGCGTCTCCCAGCATAACAGGTACGATGGGGTGATCACCTGAATCGACATCAAAACCCACGTCGCGCATCCTCTTTCTAAAATAATGCGTATTTTTCTCAAGCCGGTCTCTCAACTCAGTCGAGTCACATAGCATATCAAGAACTTTTAATGTCGCCGCACAGATTGATGGCGCAAGGGTATTTGAAAACAAATAGGGCCGAGAGCGTTGGCGCAACATGTCTATAATTTCTTTTCGGCCAGCAGTATAACCACCAGAGGCGCCGCCTAACGCCTTACCGAATGTTCCCGTAATAATATCCACCCGGTCCATGACCCCACAATATTCATGAATTCCTCGACCACTTTTACCCATAAAACCTACCGCATGACAATCATCATGGTGCACCATCGCATCGAACTCATCAGCCAGATCACAAATCTTATCCAGTTGTGCGACAGTACCATCCATGGAAAACACGCCATCTGTAGTAATCAAAACTCGTCGAGCCCCTCCAGACCTGGCCTCTTCCAGCTTGCTTCTAAGATCCGCCATATTGTTGTTTTTATAACGCAGGCGAGATGCCTTGCACAAGCGGACACCATCTATAATCGAGGCATGATTTAGCTCATCAGAAATCACCGCGTCTTCTTTGGTTAAAAGAGTTTCGAAAAGCCCCGTATTCGCATCAAAGCAAGCGGCATAGAGAATAGTCTCTTCCATACCGAGAAAGTCGCTTACTTTTTTCTCAAGCGTTTTATGAATCGTCTGCGTACCACAGATAAAACGGACGGACGACAGCCCAAAACCCCATTGTTCATAGCTTGCTTTTGCTGCTGCAATCACCGCAGGATTATTAGCGAGACCGAGATAATTATTCGCGCACATATTAACCACCTCACTCCCATCAGCAAGGGTAATATCATTTTTCTGATCTGACGCGATCACTCGCTCTGTCTTCCATAGGCCAGCTTCTTTTATTTCAGTCAGCTCCTTTGCAAGGCTGGATTTTGCACTTTTAAAACTCATGATTTATTCCCAATTAAGGATGACTTTGCCTGATTGCCCCGAACGCATGACATCAAACCCCTGCTGAAAATCAGTATAGGCAAAGTGGTGAGTAATAATTTTCTCTAATGGAAGACCACTTTGCACCATCATGGTCCCTTTGTACCAGGTTTCAAAAATCTCACGTCCATATATACCTTTTATAAAGAGCCCTTTAAAGACTACCTGGTTCCAGTCAATGCCTGTTCCATCCGGCATGATTGCCAGCATCGCAATGCTACCGCCATTGATCATGTTGTTGAGCATACCTTTAAAAGCATGCGGTGAACCTGACATTTCCAAACCGACATCAAAGCCCTCAAAGATACCAAGATCAACCATAAACTCTCTACTGATTGGGCCATCATTAACATTCAGTGGGATAGCTCGGGGTACAACTTTTTTAGCTAAATCCAGTCGGTATTGGTTCAGGTCGGTAATCACGATGTTTCGAGCGCCACAATGAGAAGCAACCATCGCTGCCATGATGCCTATAGGTCCAGCGCCCGTTATTAATACGTCTTCACCCACCATATTAAATGACAGGGCGGTATGGACAGCATTTCCAAATGGGTCAAAACAGGCTAATAAATCGGTAGACATAGGCCGACCGGGTTTATAAACATTTTTAGCGGGAATCGAAAGGTACTCAGCGAATGCGCCTGTACGATTAACACCCACACCAATCGTGTTTGGGCACAAGTGGCGTCGGCCTGCCAGACAATTACGACAACGTTCACAGACAATATGGCCTTCTCCGGACACCACATCATCCAGACCCAAACCAGTGACATTAGAACCCATTTGCACAATTTTACCGGCAAATTCATGTCCTATTGTCATGGGCACAGGGATCGTTTTCTGCGCCCATTCATCCCAATTATAAATATGTATATCGGTACCACAAATCGCTGTTTTTTCTATCTTAATCAAAACATCGTTATTGCCGACCTCCGGAACAGGCACTTCATCGAGCCACACCCCCTCTTTAGCGATTTTTTTTACTAATGCCTTCATTTTTTTCATACGAACAACCTTTTTTATTATATATATCAACAAAATACACTAAATACTTAAAGTAAAAAATAAATAATTTGAGGCGCCCTGGGGTGCCTCTTTTCTTTCTCAGCACTAGAACTCAGCTACTACAGATTCCGCACCCTGCCTGGCTTTTTCTAGCGCCACGTACGTTGTATCACCTCTGGCAAGCACGACGCCCATACGCCGCTTACCCTTAACCTCAGGCTTACCAAATAAGCGTAATTCAGTGTCAGGGAGAGCCAGGCAATTTTTAAGATTGCCGAACGCTACGGAATCAGACTCCCCCTCAATCAGGATGGCGTGCGAAGCTGACGGTCCGTGAAAATGTATCCCGGGAACAGGCAACCCCAATATAGCCCTGGCATGCAACGCAAACTGAGAAAGATCTTGTGAAATCATGGTCACCATACCCGTATCGTGTGGTCTCGGAGACACTTCGCTGAAAATCACGTCGTCACCCTTTATAAAAACTTCTACACCAAAGATACCTCTCCCGCCCAGGGCGTCAGTGATTTTCAGTGCCATATCTCGCGTTTTGGTAATGGCAACCTCACTCATCGCCTGCGGCTGCCAGGAATAGCGGTAATCACCGTCTATTTGCACGTGCCCTATCGGTTCACAGAAATCGGTGCCTGCCGCATGCCGGACAGTCAGCTGGGTCACTTCATAGTCAAACTCTACAAAAGCTTCAACAATGACTTTTCCTGCGCCAGTACGCCCGCCTTCCTGCGCATACTCCCATGCAACATCAATATCTGCTTCGACTTTAATTGTGCTCTGACCCTTCCCCGATGAGCTCATAATAGGCTTCACAACACAAGGCAAACCAATTGCCTTTATAGCTGCATCAAACTGTTCTCGCGTTTCGGCAAACTGATAAGCCGATGTTTGTATGCCTAACTCTTCTGCGGCCAGTCGTCGAATCCCTTCCCGGTTCATCGTCAGACTCGCTGCCAGCGCCGTAGGCACTACCGCAAAACCTTCACTTTCCAGCTCAAGTAAAGTGTCCGTTGCAATGGCTTCAATCTCAGGCACAATAAAATCTGGGTTCTGTTGCTCGATTACTGCGCGTAATGCTGCGCCATTTAACATGTCAAGCGTGAAACTATGGTGAGCCACCTGCATTGCAGGCGTATTTTCGTAGCGATCAATGACGGTAACTTCAACACCCAAACGCTGTAACTCAATGACAACTTCTTTACCCAATTCACCACCACCGCACAATAAAACTTTGGTTGCGGTGCGTGAAAGAGGCGTTCCTATTTTTGTCATAGCCTGTCCTATAAAGGGTAAGTTAACGAATTAATCACTCAATAATCACAGCGATTATCTGATATACCTTTACAAGTATATCAGCGACTGCCACTGATCCATGAAATCCACTAGAAACTGTATTATATTCGCTAAATGAAATATATATTCACTTTGCTTATTAGCCTTCAAATCTCTGGCTGCGCCAGCCCTTATATAGTACCCAGTCAAGGGGAAACCACCAGACCGACCCTTCATGCAGACCATATCCTCATGCGAGACGGGTTCAAACTTCCTTTGCGCGTCTGGAAATCAGCCATTCCCCCAACCGCCATCGTTCTGGCCTTGCATGGAATGAATGATTACAGCAGGGTATTTGAAAAAACGGGAACACACCTTTCCAAAAAGACCATGCTAGTCTACGCCTATGACCAAAGAGGGTTTGGCTCAACAGCGAAGGCAGGTTACTGGCACGGCAGCCAGCAAATGATTGACGATGCCATTCTGGCAATTGCATTACTTAAACAACGTCACCCGAAAATCCCACTTTATCTGCTTGGCGAAAGCATGGGGGGAGCTGTCACCCTTCTCGCCCAGAACGCTCACCTGGCAGGAACAATCCTGGTTGCTCCTGCTGTCTGGTCACGAGCAAGCATGCCATGGTATCAACGGCTAGGACTATGGTTTGCCGTGCGAACAGTGCCAGATAAAAAATTAACCGGGAAAGGTCTCGATATTCAACCAACCGATAATGTTGACATGCTACGAGCCTGGTCCCGTGATCCACTGGTTATTAAGGCAACCCGTGTAGATGCGCTTTATGGCGTTTCAAATCTGATGGATAGCGCTGCTGAGATCGCGCTAAACCAAACCGTCGACACACTGTTACTCTATGGCATGAACGATGACATCATTCCGAAAAACCCGGTATGCCAGCTAGCAGCGAGTGCTTTTATTCATCCTGGTAGAAAACTTGATACCGTTCATTACACCATGGGGTATCACATGTTAACGCGCGACCTGCAAGCTGAGGAGGTGTTGAATGACATAACGAGCTGGATTCAAAATCGAGAAATTCTACGCAGCAACACTAACCCACCGCTAGACTGCAGTTAATTTCGAAACCGATTAATGCGCTCCATCTTGATACAGTTTATGGCTACGGAGTATACTGCAGACGAAAAATAACTGGCATCAGATCTATAACTTCAAAGCATCTGCATGTAACTTCAAATGTTCGCCAATAAAACTCGAAATAAAATGGTAACTGTGATCGTAACCATCCTGCATTCGAAGCTGCAGCTCTAATCCATTTTTATCACAGGCCTTCTGAAAAACATCGGGATATAATTGCCCAGCAAGAAACTCGTCATTCGTTCCCTGATCAATCAAAATTGCAGGTGCTGTAGCACCTGATTCTACCAGGTGGGTTGCATCCCATAGTTCCCAGAGTTTTTTATCCTTCCCAAGATAAGCGCCAAAGCAACCCTCACCCCAACCACAAATAACAGGATGGCAAATAGGTGAAAAGGCGGAAATAAATTGGTAAGCGCCCGTTTCTTTTAAACCACAAATCAGCGCTCCATGACCGCCCATCGAATGACCTGCAATGGATTTCAGACCCGGAATCAACGGCAAACTCTTCTCAACCAGTCCTGGTAATTCCTGAGTAACATAATCATACATCTGATAGTGTTTTACCCAGGGCATCTGAGTCGCATTCACATAGAATCCGGCGCCCTGCCCCAGATCATAACGATCTTTTGCATCAGGAACCTTGTCGCCTCGTGGACTGGTGTCGGGCATCACAAGAGCAATGCCATGCTGCGCCGCATAGCGTTGCGCGCCAGCTTTTACCCGAAAGTTATCGTCATTACAGGTTAAACCGGACAACCAGTAAACAGTTGGCACGGGTTCATGCGCAGCCTGTGGGGGCAAATAAACGGAGAATTGCATATCGCAATCACAAACTTCTGATGGATGTTGGTAGCGATTTAACCAACCGCCCCATTCTTTCACTTGCTCAGTCTGCTTCATCGTACCATCCTAAAATATAATCACTGAACGAATACTTTTACCTTCATGCATCAGATCAAATGCGGTATTAATTTCTTCCAGTGGCATGGTATGTGTCACCATACTGTCTAACTCAATTTCACCAGACATATAGCGGTCAACATAACCCGGTAACTCAGTACGGCCTTTCACACCGCCGAAAGCAGTCCCCTTCCATGTCCTGCCGACCACTAGCTGGAATGGTCGTGTGCTGATTTCCTGCCCTGCTCCAGCAACACCAATAATTGTGGAAACGCCCCACCCCATATGACAGCACTCAAGCGCTTCGCGCATCACGTCAACATTGCCGATACATTCAAAAGAATAATCAACGCCACCATTCGTCATTTCAACGATAGCCTCTGTAACGGAAACAGAAAGGTCACCCGGGTTTATAAAATCCGTTGCCCCCATCGCTTTGCCTATTTCAAGCTTTTCAGGGTTTACATCAATAACAATAATCCGCCCGGCCTTCGCCATGACAGCACCCTGAATCACTGACAAGCCAATACCGCCTAGCCCAAAAACAGCCACGGTTGAGCCCGGCTCAACTTTTGCAGTATTCAATACGGCGCCAATACCTGTCGTCACACCACAGCCTAATAGACAAATCTTATCCAGTGGAGCGGCCACATTGACTTTTGCCAAAGCTATCTCTGGAACAACGGTATACTCAGCAAAAGTCGAGCATCCCATATAGTGGTATATCGCTTTACCCTTTTGAGAAAAGCGTCGTGTGCCGTCGGGCATATAACCGGTCCAGACAGTCCCTGCAATTGATTGACACAAATTTGTTTTGGGTGATTGACAATACTCACAATGGCCACATTCAGGAATATACAAAGGGATAACATGATCACCCGGTTGTAAACTCTTAACACCTGGGCCGCATTCCACAACCTCACACCCTCCCTCATGTCCAAGCACGCAGGGAAATGCACCCTCAGGATCATTTCCCGACAAGGTAAAGGCATCCGTATGACAAACACCTGAGGCAACGACTTTAAGTAAAACCTCTCCCTCTTTTGGGCCTTCAACATCAATCTCTTCAATTTCCAGAGGCTTCTTCGGTGCCCAGGCAACCGCCGCTTTTGCTTTCATCAGTCTCTCTCACATTGGATTATTGACTCCAATGATATAGCCTTAGCCTTTCCTGATCCATAACATAATTTATCATGAAGCCATATCAACCGGTATCCTGCGAGTTTCATAGCCAACTGGAATTAGCAATTATGCAACACCAGCTTTTACAAGTAACACTACGATCAGATGTTGGGAATAAAGAAATAGTCGAGTTGAAACCAGTCGATGTAGTCATCAGAAACAACGCCGAGTATCTGATTGGCACTCGCCCTGACGATGGTGAAATTGAAATCAGGCTTGATCTAATCCTTCAATTCATCACAAAAAAACAGCCATAAAAAAAGGCCGTCCAAAGACGGCCTTTTGTGTAAGATATTAACTTACTTGGCTGTAGACAGACCCAGGATTTCCCAGTCCTGCATTCCACCGCGGTACCACTTAATCTTTTCAGCTGGATAACCAAACTTCAGTAATGTTTTAATACTGGCTGGAGATTGACCACACCACATACCATTACAGAACAACACCAGTGTTTTAGCCGATGCAAAGTCAAACACTTTCGTCGTATCACCATCAGCAATTGCTTCATCGACAGCAAAGCTATCAGCACCATCTGCCAACTTAACACCAAAATCATTCATCATGATGCCCATGATACCTTCGGTCGTGGCACCTTTTTTAGGTGTCAGGCCAGTCCATGAAATATTCACAGCACCTGGGATTGTTCCTTTTTTAACCCAGTCTGGTGTCCGTGAATCTGCAACCAGAATACTGCTATCACCTGCATTCATTTTTTGCAGGTAATCAATTACTTCAACTTCAGCGATCGTTTCTACACCTGGAACCAGAACCATAGGCTGGATACAAAATGGCGGACAGGGACGCGATGTCTTGGCAAAATCAGCCTTAACGGTCGCTGAGTTATCCTGGTTGCGGACAACTTTCACATCTTTACCGTTATGCTTAACGGTAATATCCATTAAATCCGGCGTGATACCGACAGGCTTAGAAGGTTTTTTTGCCACCGCGCTGGCAGCGGTAGATTTTACTTTGTCTGCTGTGGACTGCATCGTGCTACAGCCAGACGCTACCAGTGAAGTAGTAATAATAAATGCTAGTGTTTTAAATTTCATAGTGACTCCCTTTCCTCTCGTTATAATAGTGTGTCCGTAATAGAACACAATTCAGAATAATTTCCAGCACAGATTATTCGCAATCTGGCTCTTCTTCTTCCTCATCGCCCTCTTTTGCCTCTTCATCAGCTTCAGCCACCACTGAAAATTGATCCAGTCCGCACTGGTCAAACCCAAATTGCGCAGCTGATGCGCCTGTTACGCCAAAAGAAAGCAATAAAACTGTTAATAAATATTTCATATGATTTGCCTGTTCTCTTTGTTTCCACATCGACTCAGCATTTTTGCTGCTCGTGTATATATGACCCGTATTTTGCGATAAAGTTTATCGGCGCACTTTACCCCTTTTAAGAGGATTCGGCCAGTAGAAACAAAAGTTTAGACTAATGACCAGTTACCCAGAGTCCGTCACTCAGCACAGTATTTTAGAATTTAAGAATATTCATTAATTCAGAAGAGCTGCTATAGAGGCCTGGCACGATACTTTTTAACCACTAAGACGTTAGAGTCACAAAAAATAGTCTTGTTTTCGCACTTCGTACGAAAGCCCTTATTACCTGCTGCGTCCGTACAAGCGCCCCATCTGCAAACATGTTTGGAAATTCGTTCTGTCCACCTGCGACCATTCAAAACGCCAGCGCCAGTTGCCTTCTGCCACGCCAGGAATATTCATCCTGTCTTCTTGCCCAAGTCCCAGAATATCCTGCATCGGCATGACCATCAGGTTCGCGACAGACGCATAGGCAGCACGAATCAATATCCAATGGGGATCGTCTGATGGATGACCAAAATATTTTCTTATCCTGCCCTGCTCCTCATCTGACTGCTCATTCCACCAGCCAACGGTCGTATTATTATCATGAGTCCCCGTATAGACGGCACAATTTTTTTCATGGTTGTGCGGTAGGTATGGATTATCCGCATCACCCCCGAAGGCAAAATGCAAAATTTTCATGCCCGGCAGACCTAACCCCTGGCGTAGCTCATTGACTTCTTCGGTGATAACACCAAGGTCTTCAGCGACCAGCGGCAGGTCCCCCAACGCTTGCTGCAACTGGGAAAATAATTTCATTCCTGGGCCTTTCACCCACTGACCATTGATTGCAGTCTCTTCAGAAGCCGGTATTTCCCAGGCTGCCTCAAACCCTCTGAAGTGGTCGATTCGCAAAATATCAAACAGCTTTGTCTGATTGCCTACCCGGTCGATCCACCACTGGTAGCCGGTCTGCTCCATTTGATCCCAGTTATAGAGTGGGTTCCCCCAACGCTGACCAGTTTCTGAGAAATAATCCGGTGGAACGCCAGCCACTATCGTCAGCTCACCTTTCTCATCAGTCGAAAACCATTCAGGATTAGCCCAGACGTCGGCACTATCATGTGCAACAAAAATCGGAATATCGCCAAATAACATCACACCTTTATTATTTGCATATTGTCGTAATTCCAGCCACTGACGGTAAAATGCAAACTGTTCGAATTTAGCAAAACCAATGTCTTCTGCAAATTTTTTGCCCGCCTCTAACAACGCGGAGGGTTCACGGTCACGCAAGCTTGAAGGCCATTGAAACCAGGCCTTGCCATCATGGTTCTGACGCAGTGCCTGATATAAAGCAAAATCATCTAACCAGAAACTGTGTTCCTTGACAAAATTATTGTAGGCTTGCTGGTCTTCAACAGACGCAGATTGATGAAAGCGATCACTGGCCTGTTGAAGTCTGTTGCGTCGACCAACGTTGATGTCTTCAGTCTCTGAAATCGTTGCCTCATCCAGCCAACCAGCATCAACCAACTTTTGCAGGTTAATGAGCTTATAGCTCCCAGCATGAACTGACTGACATTGATAGGGGGAAAGATCACCATGTGTCGGCCCCAGAGGTAATGTCTGCCAGAGACTAAAACCATGGTCTGCTAGAAGATCGACAAATTGGAATGCGTCATCTCCCAAATCTCCATTGCCAGGGCTACCTGGCAATGAGGTTGGATGTAACAACACCCCCGCAACGCGACGTGTTAGAGGATTCTTATTCACTTCCCTGTTCTCTTTAATTTAATCGGATTAATCGTGCTGCTGACCCTGACGCATGACACCACCAAGTGTGGGGTCTCCTGAGCCATGCGCGAAAGTATGCGCCAGGTATTCCGGCGCCTCTTTGTCAATCATGGCGTAGAGATTCGTCAGATGCAGACGAAACAATGCCTCAAAATCACTGACCGTATCGGACGCGTTGTAATCGCCAAACCACCAGAACCAGTCAGAGCCTTCACAAATTGCCATCTGAATCTCAGCGGTTTTTCGTTGTTCTTTTGTCAAGGTATCTGTTGCCATTACCCCATCAAACGCTTCCTTGGCATCTGTTAGCATTTCCCATGCCCGGTTCTTGTCCCGGTCGCCGATCCAGGTTGAAAAGGTTCCGTAAACCCAGGAGCCACTGACCATGCCTGGAATTTCAGCCACTTCAACACCCGCATCAAGGCACTCTGAAAAGGTCGATAATTTCAAGGTGGGATGGTCGACAAGTTTTTCGTATAGTGTCCGTAAGAAGTAGTAAGCATTTTCAGGGTAATGCTCCCAGGCGTTCTCCCCGTCAAGAATAATAGGCAAAACAATTTTTCGATCCGCATGTGATTTTGCGGTTTCTTCCAGCCGATGAATGAAATTTGAAACCGCATCGTCAGCGTGCCAGGTATGATAGGTAAAGCCAATTTCATCAGACATAACATCATCGCGGAAAAAACAGGGCATTGGATTGCCCGTAATACGATAAGCACGATTCACCGCATCTTCCGCTGCAGCTTCCGACTCCCCAACATGTTGGTTCAGGCTATTTCTGAGCACGGTTTCACCGGTTGCAGCCCACCGGAAATCGTACTCATTGACGATCTCCAGCGCTGCCTTACTGACACCACCTTCAGAAGGCCAGCAACCCGTTGGCTTGCATCCAAAATGTTTTTCAAATGATTCGATACCCTTGACCATGTGCCAATGCGAACGATCATGCCCGCCTGGGTATTGCTCAATATCGGGTAAAGGCGCACCAGGCATAGCTTCATGAGCACTCTGGATATCGAGTAACAGAGGGGTGATCGGGTGCGCATAGGGCGACATGGCTAATTCTATCTGACCGGCATTCACCAGCCGGCGATACCTTCCAATGACATCGTCCAGTAATTCACCGACCAAAACCATCAACTCACGTCTATCCTGTAGCGAAAACTCGCGGCCTTTTTCCTGCAGTCGATGAATGCGAACATCACTTCGTCTCACCGTTTCAGCCATCCATCCGAGGTGATACCAGACGACCAGGTCTGTAATGAACTGGTCATTAATGTAGATGCTACTCTGTGCTTGCTGTTCGAAAATATCTGCCAGTTCAGCCAGCTGCATAAACGGCGGGAATCGATCAATCACCCGGCTTTTATTTACTCTCAGGCAACTATTGATTAGATTTGTCCGTTCTTCAGCAGACGTTGGATGCTGCTCAGCCGTTAAGGCGGCAAGCAGGTTATCCTGGATTTCAGTCCCATTTTGCAGATAATTATTTACCTGCTCCCGGTAGTCAGCTAATTGCTCCAGAAGAACAGGCGCAAAGTTAACGACCGCTTTTGCACCAGGCACGGCTTCAATGTGCGCCGCCATGTCGACATAATCTTTGATGGCATGCAAATAGGTCCAGGGCAATTCGTACTGGCCGGTTAACTGATTTTGGTATTGCGGCTGATGCATATGCCAACACAAAACAACGTGCAATTCACCCTTATCGGACATAATGTAACTCCTGACCCAGCATTTCGGGTGTAATTAAAACGACGCCATTGGGGGTAATAACAAATCGTTTAGCATCTTCTTCGGGATCTTCCCCCACCACAAGATCGGCAGGAATCTTACAACCCTTATCAATAACGACTTTGCGTAGTCTTGCTCCACGACCAATCTCAACGTTTGGAAGCACAACCGCATCTTCCAATATGGCATTTGAATTGACCTTCACGTTTGAAAATATCAACGAATGACGAACAGTAGCGCCAGAAATAACACAGCCCCCAGAGACCATGGAATCCACTGCCATCCCACGGCGAGTATCATCATCGAAGACGAATTTTGCCGGTGGTAATTGCTCCTGATGAGTCCAGATCGGCCATTCATCATCATATAAATTCAGTTCAGGTGTGACGCCGATTAACTCCAGATTAGCACTCCAAAAGGCATCGACCGTCCCAACATCTCGCCAATACGCCTGTTGACTGCCCGATTCGTCTCTGAATGGGTAGGCATACACCCGGTAGCTATCGATAATTGATGGGATTATGTCATGACCAAAGTCGTGGCTGGATGTCCCGCTATCCGCGTCCTTGATCAATTGTTCGATCAAAAACGCCGTATTAAATACATAGATTCCCATTGATGCCAATGCAACATCAGTTTCACCCGGCATCGGTTGCGGTTCGGCGGGTTTTTCGTTGAACTCGGCAATTCGGTTGTCTGTATCGACCGTCATCACGCCGTATCCTTTGGCCAACTCGAGATCGACTTCAATACAGCCGACAGTCATATCTGCCTGAGATTCCACGTGCTGGGCAAGCATGGGACCGTAGTCCATTTTATAGATATGGTCGCCCGCAAGAATGAGGACATACTCTGGATTATGCAGGCGTATAATGTCGATATTCTGATAGATTGCATCTGCCG
>JAZGER010000170.1:0-4663 GCA_036478835.1 Gammaproteobacteria bacterium
CAGGGTAAGTCGCTGGTGCCCGATGCGCTTCGCGAACTGAAACTCTATGACCGCGAAGATATTCAAAAAGGCTTTGTGCGGCAGACGAACGCACAACAGAGAGAAGCAGCATTAATTCTTGAAGGCATCGTCTGTGCCGCCTGCATCTGGCTAAATGAACAGCATGTTAAATCTCTCCCGGGTGTCATCGAATTTCAGGTGAATTACTCTACCCACCGGGCCAGGGTTATCTGGGATACGACACAGATTCAATTAAGTCATATCCTCGAAGCAATACAGCTGATTGGCTATCAGGCGCATCCCTTTGATGTCAATCGGCAGGAACAGGTTTTCAAGCGTGAAAAATCCCTGGCGATGCGCCGTCTTGCCGTTGCGGCATTAGGGATGATGCAAGTGATGATGCTGGCAGTGGCATTGTACGCAGGTGATTACGAAGGGATGAGTTCAGGCGTATGGAACTTCCTGCGCTGGGTCAGTTTGTTGCTGACGATTCCTGTGGTGCTGTATTCCGCTCGGCCATTTTTTGAACGGGCCTGGAAAGATATAAAGCACAGGCAGGCGGGTATGGATGTGCCTGTGGCGCTTGCTCTTGCGGGTGCTTTTCTTGCCAGCAGCTGGGCAACAGTGACCGGAAAAGGTGATGTCTATTTCGATTCGGTCAACATGTTTACGTTCTTTTTATTGACGGGCCGCTATCTGGAAATGGCAGCCCGTCACCGCGCAGGACAGGCTGCAGAAGAGCTGGTCAAATTGTTACCAGCAACCGCCACACGTCTGGACGCCGATGGAGAAAAACGGATAGCCGTTGCAGAGCTACTGCTAAACGATCAGGTTGTGATTAAACCGGGAGAGACGATCCCTGCCGATGGCATTGTGCTGGAAGGCGCCAGTCTTGTTGATGAATCATTGTTAACGGGCGAAAGCTTACCGTTGCACCGAGCGCCAGGTGACCATCTGGTGGGCGGCACCGTCAATACCGATAGCCCGCTGATTATGCAGGTTGAGAAGCTCGGCGAAGATACCGTGTTGTCTGCCATTGTTCGTTTACTGGATAGAGCGCAATCAGAAAAACCGTCGATGGCGAAAATTGCAGATCGGGTGGCTGGGTGGTTCGTGGCTGCCCTGCTGGTTTTTGCTGCGCTGGTTGCCTGGTGGTGGTGGCAACATGCGCCAGAGCATGCATTTCGCGTGACGCTCGCTGTTCTTGTCGTTACCTGTCCCTGCGCGCTTTCATTAGCGACACCCGCAGCACTCACCGCAGCGACGGGCGCTCTCACGCGGCTCGGTATTTTGACGACACGTGGGCATGCGTTGGAAACACTGGCCAGGGTTACTCATCTGGTTTTTGATAAAACGGGTACTCTGACCGAAGGGCGATTGACGCTAGAACAGACTGACGCATTTATTCCGGGCGCAGAAAAAAAGTACCTGACGATAGCGGCTGCGTTAGAGCGAGCATCAGAGCACCCAGTGGCAGCGGCTTTAGTGCATGCAGCTGACGAAAAATCAGTGCGAGCAAGTCAGCTTTCTGCAACATCTGGTGCAGGTGTTGAGGGGATTGTTGAGGGTAAACGGTACCGAATTGGAACGAGGGAATTTGTTGCCGAATTGTCGGGGCAGGTGACGCCGTCAGTTAACATCGATGAAAACCAGACAGCCATATTTCTGGGGGCTGAAGATGAATGGCTGGCTGTCTTTTCTTTTGCAGACTGCTTGCGAACAGAGGCGGCTCAAACAGTGCAAAAGCTGAAAAGCCTGGGTATCCAGATTGAGTTGCTCAGCGGTGACCAGGAAGGCGTCGTCGCTACGGTTGCGCAAAAAGTGGGTATCGAGCAGTACCAGTCACGTTGTAAACCGGGTGATAAGCTGGCATACATTCAGCGCCTGCAAGCGCAAGGTGCCATCGTGGGAATGGTCGGTGATGGAGTGAATGACGCACCCGTTCTGGCCGCCGCTCAAGTCTCCATCGCCATGGGTGGCGGAACGCAACTGGCGCAGGCAAGTGCCGACATGGTGTTGCTTTCTGAGCAGTTACCTCACCTGGTTGATGCCATCAATACTGCCAGGAAAACCAGGAAAGTGATTATTCAGAACCTGGGCTGGGCACTGATTTATAATCTAGTGGCTTTGCCATTAGCTGCGGGCGGTTTACTTGCGCCCTGGATGGCTGCGATAGGTATGTCACTCAGCTCACTGGTCGTTGTTCTCAATGCGCTTCGTTTACGGGGCTGATTAATCGAATTTTCCTGTGACATGCCAAAAAAATTCGTTTTTCAGCGAAAATTAATGTGTCCGGCATTGACGACATAAGAACTGTTATAATATTTCTATATGAAAAAATATACAATATAAACAGATAGTTAAAAGAAATTACTCCTCCCCCTTCCTATTTTTAGCTCGTAAATAAACACTGCTATTCGTGGGGGATACATTCGAATAACCTACTATAGTTATATGCTAATATTCCGTCCGGTTGAGGGAAGCCTTGATCACATCGCGACAGTAATGACACACATCGGCAATAGCTGATTTTATTTATTTTTGGAGAAAGAAGTTATGAAAACCACAAAGATGTTGACGGGCATCTGTTTAGCGTTATCAACACTCGCTGCCCAGGCTGACACGAAAACAATTACCTTCATGCACCTGAATGACCTGCATGGACACCTTGTTCCTCATAAGGAATTGATTGCTGATGGTGAGGGCGGAACGAACGTTGAAGAGCGTGGTGGTCTGGCCCGGATTGCAACCATGGTCAAGCAGATCCGCGCTGAAAACCCAAACAGTCTTCTAATGAATGTGGGTGATACTTACCACGGTACGGTTGAAGCTTTTTACTCTATGGGTAACGCAGTTGCCGGTCCTTTGAATGCGCTGGGTGTCGACATAGGTGTTCCGGGTAACTGGGACTTTTATTACACACCGGGTATTACACGCATGCGCTACAGTCGCCTGCCAATGGACTTCTTTGAAATACCCATGCCGTTGTTTGATAACCCGATTCCTGTCAAGCAGCCTAACTTCCCGAACCTGGGTGGTAACATTACTGATGTGACAGACTTCTTGCCTCTGGGCCGTGATTTCCTTCCTGCGACGCACTCCTTTACTAAGGATGGCGTGAAGATCAGCTTTATCGGTATCACAACCGATATCCTGGAAGATATGCACCCTATGTTAGCGCAGGGTTTTTATATTCTTCAGGGTGAAAAAGCTTACCGTAACTTAATCAATACCCATGCCAATCGCTTGCGTAAAAATGGTGCTGATATTGTTGTCGTGATGAGTGAGTTAGGTTTGCAGAAAGACAAGCGTCTTGCTGATGTTATCGATTCTGGTCTGGTCGATGTGTTCTTTTCAGCGCATACGCATGAAACTACTTTCGAACCTATCCAGTCCGATAGTGGTGCTGTACTGGTTGAAGCGGGTAATGATTCTTACCTGGGACGCATGGACATTACGGTAGAAAAAACGGCTGAGTCTTCTGAGATTGTTGCATTAAACTGGAACATGCTTGATGTAGACAGCAGTGTTGCAGAAGACGCAGCAATGAAGGCACTGGTTGACGCTGAACGCGCGCCTTATCTTGCTGATGATGTGTTTCTGTTAGCACCGCCTTTCATGATCCAGTCACTGACACAGCCGATTGATACAGTGATTGGTCACACGCATGGCGTGATGGATCGTAAGGGTGCATTAGAAAATACCTTTAACAATGGCTTCACTGATATGTTACGTCAGGACTTCGGCACGGATGTTGCGATTTCACCTGGATTCCGCATGGGTGGAACGGTTGCTGGCACGGGCATGACGTATGAGAATGGAGCAGTGGCTGATGGCGCGGTAACCATCGAAGATGCTTACCAGTTCTTCCCCATGTTTTATGGTATTACTACCGCCAATGTAACCGGTGAAAACCTGTTCCAGATTTTGGAAAAACAACTGGCAGCTGCGTTCTCATCAGAGCCTTTCAATCATCGTGGTGGCTGGATGATGGGATACTCAGGTCTGGAAATCGAACTTGATCTTGCTGGCGGTGACGGAAACCGACTCCGTTCAGTCAAATACAGTGACAATGGTCAGACAGTGATGCCTGAAGATGTGCTGAGTGTGACAGGTTGTCGTCGTATGCCAATTGATTACCCAGGCAAGCTCTGTGCAGTCGATGGCTTCACTGATATCGAGCCTGTGTACTTCAACCCTCTGAAGGGCATTCCCTGGACTGCTGTTGATACGTTCATCAAGATGATGTCAGAAAAAACGTTCGACGGAAGTCGTCAGAGCATCGTTGATACCAGCATGACCGCGTTGTGGCCTGGTGCTGATTTACTTCAGCCACTAGAAGGTGTGGGCCCTGGAAAACCTGCTGACGATCTGAAGAGCTGTGGTTTCTTCAAAGTAGGCTGCCAGAATGGTCGTGGTGCGGATAGCCAGAATGGATTTGGTGGAATGAACCAGTTCATGAATCCTGGCTCATTTGGCCAAACTGGAAATACAACGCCAGTGACTCCAGTCGTGCCTGAAGTACAGGCAGCACCTGCTGCGCCAGCAACCAGCGACACTCAAACGTTTAGTAATATGTTTAATCGTTTTGGGTTTGGTGGTTAAAAAGCAAAGCAGTCTTAGCTTAGCTAAAACGGGCCTCATTTGAGGCCCGTTTTTTTTT
>JAZGER010000171.1:0-12926 GCA_036478835.1 Gammaproteobacteria bacterium
CTTGAGCGTGTGATTGCAGGTGAAAACATCGGCACACTGGTGGAGTAACGGCATGATTGATGAAATAAATAAAGACGCAGAGTCTCGGATGGGAAAGAGTATAGATGCTTTCAAGCTGAGCCTTGTCAAGATCCGTACCGGACGTGCGCACCCCAGTTTGCTGGATCATATAACGGTGGACTATTATGGGAGTAACGTCCCACTCCAGCAGGTGGCGAATGTTGCTATCGAAGATTCCAGGACGCTTTCGGTTACACCCTGGGAAAAACCGATGGTTCAGGCTATAGAGAAAGCAATCATGACATCAGATCTGGGGTTAAATCCAAATTCAGCCGGGACAGTCATTCGTATCCCGTTGCCTCCTTTAACGGAAGAGCGGCGTAAGGATCTGGTTCGAGTGGTTCGGCACGAAGCGGAAAGCGCCAAAGTTGCTGTCAGAAATATTCGCAGAGATGCAAATAGTGACTTTAAAGAGCTATTAAAAGAAAAAGATATTTCCGAGGATGATGAACGCCACGCCCAGGATGTCACCCAAAAGTTAACAGATAAATTTGTTGCTCAAATTGATGAGCTCTTAACGGTAAAAGAAGCTGAATTGATGGAAGTGTAATTCTGTCAATCAAATCAGATCAGGAATAAACAGGGTGAAACCGCAATCCATTCAGCCATTAGAAAAAGTACCACGACATGTGGCTATCATCATGGATGGCAATGGCCGTTGGGCAAAAAAGCGTCTGTTGCCGCGTTTTGCAGGTCATCGCCAGGGTGTTAAAGCTGTCAAGCGTACAGTAGAAGCCTGTAAATCTCATGGTATACAAGCGCTAACCTTGTTTGCATTTAGTAGTGAAAACTGGCGACGTCCGAAACAGGAAGTCAGTTTACTCATGGATCTTTTTGTTAGAACACTAAAAAAAGAAATTGTACGCCTTGATGAAAATGGGGTTCGAATTCAATTTATTGGTGACCGTTCCGCCTTTGACGCAAAGCTACAGACGCTAATGGTTGAAAGTGAAAACAGGACGGCATCAAATACTGATTTGATCCTGACAATCGCCGCGAACTACGGGGGGCGTTGGGATATTACCCAGGCGGCAAAAGAATTAGCGCATCAGGTGGCTTCCGGAAAGTTAGATCCAGAGGAAATTAACGAAGAACTCCTGACAAATACAATCTCCTGCGCACATTTACCTGAGCCGGATTTGTTTATCAGGACAGGTGGAGAAATGCGCGTCAGTAATTTCCTGCTCTGGCAGCTCGCTTATACTGAGCTTTTTTTCACAGAGTTATTATGGCCTGATTTTGATGAAAAGGCTTTGGCGTCCGCTCTAAGCTCTTTCACTGGTCGCCAGCGTCGCTTTGGGCAGACAGGTGAGCAGGTAGAAAAGGCGCAACATGCTTAAGTATCGAATCCTGAGTGCAGCTGTGCTTGTTCCTCTGGTCATTTTTCTTGTCCTGCAATTATCCAATGCTCAGTTTGCGTTTGTATTAATGTTTATCATGGCGCTTGCTGCCTGGGAGTGGGGTGGTTTATTGCCGCTATCTGGTCAGTTTCAACGCGTCGGTTATGCGGTAGTTGTTTTTTTGCTACTAGCAGGTATCTGGCAGTTTGCCAAATTTGATGCGCTCGTCTGGTCAATACACTGGTTAGCCTTCGTCTGGTGGGTTGTTGCGCTTGTCTGGATTTCTCTTCCTGACATGCTGAAAAAGACAACAGGTCAGTCTTTAATTATCAAAGCATTGATTGGTGGCTTATTGTTTGCTTCAACCTGGCTGGGTCTGGTTGAATTGCATAGCCGCCCTGATAACGGGCCTTACTGGGTATTATTTTTGCTGATCCTTATCTGGGTTGCTGATACTGGTGCATATTTTTCTGGAAGAGCTTTTGGTAAAAATAAACTCGCGCCTGCAGTGAGCCCGGGGAAGACATGGGAAGGCGTGTACGGTGCTTTGATTGCCTGTTTCATCTGTGCCTGGTGTATGAGTAATTATATTGATCTGGATGTTGGCATGTTGCCGGGCTTTCTTTTGGTGTGCATGTTAGTGGTGATGTTTTCAATTGTCGGCGACCTGCTGGAAAGCCTGCTGAAGAGACACCAGGGCATTAAAGACAGTAGCCAGCTGATCCCCGGGCATGGGGGTATTCTTGACCGTATAGATAGTTTGTTGGCGGCAGCACCCCTGTTTAGTCTCGGCTTACACTGGATTCAATTATGACAGCTCCACTGTCACTCGTGATCCTTGGTTCGACCGGGTCCATTGGGACAAGTACACTCGATATTGTCGGCAGGCATTCTGATAAATATCGTGCAGTTGCATTGACTGCAAATAAAGATGTTGAGCGCCTGTTTGCTCAATGCCAGCAGTTTCAACCTGAGTACGCCGTGATGGTGGATGAGTTGGCAGCGGAAACATTGCGCCAGAAAATCACTCATGCTGGCATAGATACACAGGTATTAGCGGGTGCTGAGTCTCTGGTTTATGTGTGCGGTCTTGAGTCAGTAGACTGCGTGATGGCAGCTATTGTGGGCGCTGCTGCTTTGCTGCCAACTTTTGAAGCGGTAAAACACGGGAAGCGAATTTTACTGGCAAATAAAGAAGCGCTGGTCATGTCAGGTCAGCTCTTTATGGATCAGGTGAGAAAGAGCCAGGCGATTCTGCTCCCTGTTGATAGCGAACATAACGCCTTGTTTCAGTGTATGCCAGCCGGGTTTTTGCCTGGACAGATGTTGGACAAATCCATTGAGAAGATTTTACTCACCGCTTCTGGCGGCCCATTTAGACAGGCTGGCATTGAAACCTTGCAAGACGTGACCCCGGAGCAGGCCTGCGCTCACCCTAATTGGGATATGGGGCGTAAAATTTCAGTGGATTCAGCGACGATGATGAACAAGGGGCTGGAGGTGATTGAAGCCTGCTGGCTTTTTTCTTTGGCCGCAAATGCTGTTCAGGTTGTGCTGCACCCGCAAAGCATTATTCATTCAATGGTGCAATATTCTGATGGGTCGGTATTGGGAGAGTTGGGTTTGCCTGATATGCGCACGCCGATTGCTCATGCGCTTGCCTGGCCTGAACGTATTCGTTCTGGTGTTGGTCATCTGGATCTTTTCTCCATCGCCAGGCTGGACTTCGAGCCTGCGGACTTTACCCGCTACCCCTGTTTGTCCCTGGCCTATCAGGCCTGGGAGGCTGGCGGGAGCGCTTCGACCGTTTTGAATGCGGCAAATGAAGTAGCAGTGGACGCATTTCTTGACCATCAAATTTTATTTACTGATATTCCTCTGATAATTGAACGAAGCCTGGAACAATGTGATAACTGTGTGGTCGATTCTATTCATGCTGTTCTGGATGCAGATCGTTTAGCTCGCATCGTTGCAACAGAACATATTAAAAAAATCTTGAGGCCAGTATATTCGTGAGTGGATTTGCAGGATCATTACTTTCCTTCGTGGTTGCTATCAGTATTTTGGTTGCAGTTCATGAGTTCGGTCATTTTTGGGTTGCTCGTAAGGCAGGTATCAAGGTACTACGGTTTTCAATAGGTTTTGGTAAGCCGCTGTATAAAAAAATACTGGGTGAGGATAAAACTGAATTTACGATTTCAATGATCCCGCTGGGTGGCTACGTCAAAATGCTAGACGAACGCGAAGCAGATGTGAGCGAGCACGAAGTATCCCGCTCTTTCAATCGGCAATCCTTATCAAAGCGATCAGCGGTGCTGGTTGCCGGCCCTGCTTTTAATTTTCTATTTGCTATCTTAGCTTACTGGGTCATTTTTATTGGTGGTGTGCCTGGGCTAAAACCTGTTATCGGAGAGATTACGGGAGAATCGTTTGCCGAGCAGTCAGGGTTCAGGCCAGGGGATGAGATTGTCAGTATTAATGATACGGAAACCCCGACCTGGGATATGACAAATGTTGCCCTGTTAGATGCCGCATTATCTCAGGAAGAAATCGCTTTAACAGTTAAAGGGGACGATGGACTGCAACGTGCTCTAGTCCTGGACTTTACGCAAATAGACAATGCGCTGGATAACGGCAGCTTTCTATCTAACCTGGGCCTGGCTCCCGTTCGTCCGCCGTTACCCGCAATTATTGACGGGCTGGTGTCGTCTGGAGCTGCACAAAACGCGGGTTTTTTAGCAGGAGATAGCATCATCGAGGCGGATGGACAGCCCATTAGTGACTGGTATGACTGGGTAGAGTACATTCGTGAGCGCCCAGGTATCGCGATAGTTTCAGTGGTGAACAGGGGCGGTGAACTTCTAACCTTATCACTCACACCGGAGAGTGTTGGCGAAGGGGGTGAGTCAATAGGTCGTATAGGCGCTTATGTCAAGCAGCCAGACCCTGAGACAAATCCCTACGCCGTGGTGCTGCGTTACAATCCTTTATCGGCTTTCAAAAAAGCGATCGTTAAAACATGGGATATGTCAGCGCTGACAGTTCAGAGTTTATGGAGCATGTTGACAGGCCATGTTTCTATAAAAAACATTAGTGGTCCAATCAGTATTGCGCAGTATGCAAACTATTCAGCGCAGGATGGCATCATCAGTTTTATCCGGTTTCTGGCATTTGTCAGTATCAGTCTTGGTGTATTGAATTTGTTGCCTGTTCCGGTGCTTGATGGCGGCCATCTGCTCTACAATGCCATTGAGTGGATGACGGGTAAACCGCTTTCCCAGGCTGCTCAGGAGACTGGCTTGCGATTAGGTGTCGTACTTTTAATCCTGTTAATGGGCGTGGCATTTTATAATGATCTGAGCCGGTTATTTGGGGCATAATAGTGAGTTATTGTCTTTACAATCTGGGAATGCATTCATGCTTTCAGTAGTTCGTTTTACATTTGCTCTGGTGCTGTTGGGCTGGCTAATTTCTGCGCAGGCATTTGAAGCCTTTGTTATTGATGACCTTCGTGTGGAAGGGCTAGAGCGAATTTCCGAAGGGACGGTATATAATTCGTTCCCGGTACAGGCAGGCGATTTATTCGATGAGCCATTATCTGAAAAAGCTATTAGTACCCTGTATAAATCAGGCTATTTTCACAATATACAGGTGGGTAGAGACGGCAATAGTCTGATTATTGCGGTTAAGGAAAGGCCTGCTATCAAGGAAATTGTTTTTGACGGAAACTCTGATATAGAGACGGAGCCATTGCTTGATTCTCTGAAAGATGTGGGGTTCTTCAAAGGCGGCGTTTTTAATCGATCAATACTGGAAAAGGTTGAGCAGGAGTTGCAACGCCAATATTTTTCTCGTGGTAAATATTCAGTCGATATCGATTCAACAATAACAGAGGAAAAAGATAATCGTGTCACTGTAAAGATTGAAGTGTCTGAAGGGGTTGTCGCCAGAATTCGTCAGATTAATATCGTTGGGAACAAGGTTTACGATGATGAGGTTTTGCTGAAGTCCTTTCAACTGAGTACGCCGAATTTATGGTCTTTTTATACAAAGAGAGACCAGTACTCGAAGCAAAAACTTGCTGCAGATTTAGAATCCCTGCGCTCCTATTATCAGGATCGAGGTCATATAAAATTCAATGTTGATTCTACACAGGTATCTATTTCGGCGGACAAGAAAGACATTTATGTGACAGTAAATATTACCGAAGGTGATAGGTATACAGTGAAGGAAGTGCGTCTTTCAGGTGACTTGAAATTTCCTGCGGAAACGCTTTTTCCTGATGTGAAAATTAATGCCGGTGAGGTATTTTCACGTAAAGATGCGACAAGAACAATCGATCATATCAGTAAAAGGCTAGGCAGCCAGGGCTTCGCTTTCGCCAATATCAATATGATGCCGGAAGTTGATGATGAAGCGAAAGAGGTGACGCTAACCTTTATTGCCGATCCTGGGAAACGCGTCTACGTGCGCAGAATTAATTTTGCCGGTAACACGAAAACAAGAGATGTGGTGTTGCGCCAGGAAATGCGGCAGATGGAAGGTGGATGGTTTTCTAATCAAAAAGTTGAGCGTTCCAGAACCAGATTGCAGCGATTAGGGTATTTTGAAGAGGTCAATGTCGAGACGCCTGCTGTTCCTGGCACCAATGACCAGGTCGATGTGAACATGTCAGTTACCGAACAGCCCTCTGCCAGTATTTCTGCGGGGATCGGTTATTCGCAAACGTCTGGCGTCCTGTTGAACGCGAACTTAACGCAGGAAAACTTCCTGGGAACCGGTAAACATGTCAGCCTGGCGATCAATAATAGTGCCGTCAATCGTGTGTACAGTTTTAATTACACTAACCCGTATTACACAGTGGATAACGTGAGCCGTGGCTTCGGCTTATATTATCGATCAACAGATGCTGAAGAAGCGAATATTACGAACTATACAACAGACTCTTACGGAGGGAATTTGACGTATGGTTTCCCAATCAACGAGTTTGATACGATTCGGTTTGGCCTTGAGGCGGATCATTTGAAGTTGAAATTGCAGGATAATGCTTCGTCTGAAGTAAAAAAATTCGTGGCTGAGAATGGGAAAGTGTTTAATAATTTTGGTCTAACAGCGAGCTGGTCTCATGATACACGCAACCGGCGGCTTTTCCCTACAGATGGTGGTTTGCATCAGATCAGTGGAGAGTTTAAATTGCCTGGGTCTGATCTAGAATACTACAGGATAAATTTACGAGAGCAGCAATATATCCCCTTAACAAGAGACTTCATACTGTCATTAAAAGGGTCTTTGAATTCGGGTGATGGTTACCATAACTTGCACAAGTTGCCTTTTTTCGAAAACTATTACGCGGGTGGCGTGAGATCAGTAAGAGGGTATGATGACAATACACTGGGTCCCAAAGATGATAGAAATGACCCGATTGGTGCAGGTTTTCGTTTTTTGACGAGTGCTGAAATATTATTCCCGCCGCCATTTGTTGAAAAAAGTAACGCGTTACGTTTTGGTTTGTTTGTTGATGCGGGTAATGTTTTTACGAGTGCAAATGCGTTTGATGTGGATGATTTGAAAATGTCTGCAGGGTTGTCCGCTATCTGGATGTCACCTGTTGGGCCATTTGCTGTTAGCCTGGCGAAAACGCTAAACGATAAGCCGGAAGATGATACGCGACTATTCCAGTTTACCATTGGCGTACCATTTTAAGAGTTAATTTTAAACGAGTTATATGTTAAGGAGAAGATCAGTGAGATTACCCAGAATTGTGACGTTGATTGTAGCTATGTTTCTTGCAGCAGCCCATACCACCTCATTTGCAGAAACAAAAATTGGCTATGTTGATATTCTTAAATTAATGAACGAGGCTCCTCAGACAAAAGCGATTCAAAATAAAATCGAGTCAGAGTTTGAGCCCCGTAGCAAGAAGTTAATCGTATTGCGAAAAGAGATGAATGCCCTGGAAGAGCGGCTTAATCGTGACAGTGCAATTATGAGTGAAGATGAGGCGAGCAAGCTGAAAAGGGATCTGCTTTCCAAGCAGCGTGACCTGAAGCGTGCCGGTGATGAATTCCAGGATGATCTTAATATGCGTCAGAACGAAATATTATCCAAATTTCAGAAAGAGGTTTATAACGCAATAAATTCATTGGCAAAAGAGCAGAAATATGACCTGATTCTTGGTCAGGGTGTTATATTTTCAAGCGATGCCATCGACGTAACCAGTCAGGTAATGCAGAAATTAAAGTAAACGAATTGTTTTTGGGGCAGTGATTACTGTAGCTGATCTAGCATTAAAGTTAGAGGCCAGTTTTATTGGTGATGGTGAGGTGAATCTCTCTGGCATCGCCTCGTTGAATAATGCGCAAGAAGGTGATCTAAGCTTTCTTGCAGACAAACAGTACAAGAATGATATTCTGACAACCGCTGCATCTGCAGTGCTTGTGAGAAAGGGTGAGGCGGCTGATTGCCCTGCAGTTGCTATTATTTGTGCTGACCCCTATGCCGCTTATATCGTTGCGGCCCGCGTATTTTACCCTGAGGATGATAAAAAACCGGGGGTTCATTCAACTGCAATTATTGATCAATCTGCGACTGTCCACAGTACGGCCTACCTGGCGCCGGGCGTTATCGTTGAAGCGAATGCCCATATTGCTGAAAATGTACAAATCGGGCCAGGTTGTGTGATTGGTAAAGACGTATCCATTGGCAAGGATTCAGTGTTGTGCGCGAACTGCACCCTGTCAAATGCTCGTATTGGCGAACGTGCTAATTTACAGCCAGGTGTGGTGATCGGATCCGATGGTTTTGGCAATGTGCGAACGGAGGATGGTTGGGTCGCAATTCCACAAATTGGTGGGGTAGAAATAGGTCATGATGTCTCAATTGGCGCGAATACTACGATTGATCGTGGCGCGATCGACCCAACGGTGATTGGGGATGGGGTGAAAATTGATAATCAGGTTCAAATTGCTCACAATGTCGCCATCGGTGATCATACTGCGATTGCTGGCTGCGTGGGCATTGCAGGCAGTGCGCGTATTGGTGCCAATTGTTTATTAGCCGGCGGTGTTGGTGTCGTAGGGCACCTGGAAATTGCTGATGGTGTCACGGTGACGGGCATGACCATGGTGACCCATTCGATCAAAGCTTCGGGTATCTACTCTTCCGGCACACCCATTATGGAAAATGGGTTGTGGCGTAAAAATGCTGTTCGTTTAAAGACACTTGACCGATTGGCCAGACGAGTTGAGAAACTCGAGAAATCAGACAAAACAAATACTTAACTGCAGGCGTATAAAATATGGATATAAACGGGATTCTCAACCATTTGCCTCACCGATACCCCATGCTACTGGTTGATCGTGTGACTGCTTTTGAAAAGGGTAAATCGTTAACCGCAATCAAAAATGTGACCGCTAGTGAACCTCATTTTCAGGGGCACTTCCCTCAGCAGCCTATCATGCCGGGTGTATTGATATTAGAAGCAATGGCGCAGGCAACAGGACTACTGGCTTTCAGGAGTAAGGAAAAAGGCGCGGAGCGAGATTCTTTGTATTTTCTGGTTGGCATTGACAAGGCACGTTTCAAAAAACCGGTTGAGCCTGGCGATCAGCTTATTTTACAGGTTGATTTGTTGCGAACACGCCGAGGGATCTGGGTTTTTGACGCAAAGGCGCTCGTTGACGATAGTGTTGTCGCTTCTGCCAATATTATGTGTACTGAGCGTAAGATTGAAGTTTGATTCACCCAACAGCGATTATTGACGCGTCTGCTGCTATTGCGTCAAATGTTGAAATTGGCGCCTATTCAGTGGTGGGCCCCGGCGTGACGATTGGCGAAGGTTGTGTCATTGCGGCTCATGTTGTGCTGACTGGACCTACCCGAGTAGGCTGTAGAAATAAAATCTATCCGTTTGCCTCCATTGGTGCTGATCCGCAGGATAAAAAATACAATGGCGAAGAAACCCATCTTGAGATCGGCGATGATAATACCATTCGCGAATACGTTACGATCAATCGAGGAACAGCGCAGGATGGCAGCATAACGCGGGTTGGACATCGCAACTGGATTATGGCGTACGTGCATATCGCCCATGACTGTCTTGTGGGTAATGATGTTATTTTTGCTAACAATACGACGCTGGCAGGCCATGTGCGGATAGATGATTTCGTGGTCCTGGGCGGTTCAACGCTGGTTCATCAGTTTTGCCGTCTGGGCGAACATGTGTTTACTTCTTATGCTGCTCGGATCAATAAAGATGTCCCCCCTTTTGTGAAAGTTAGCGAAGGCAAGGCTAAGCCCCGTGGCATTAACCGTGAAGGTCTTATGCGTCGGGGTTATGATGAAAAAACCATCCAGTTACTAAAAGACAGTTACCGTGTTTTATACCGGTCGGATCTTGCGCTGACGGACGCGGTGGCCCTGCTCAGGGAAATGGAAGAAACTTGTGAGCCTGTTAGACGGTTAAGGATATTTATAGAACAGAGCCAGCGTAGTATTATTCGGTAATGGCTAGATTACGCGTTGGGTTATGCGCCTGTGAATCTTCGGGCGATCAGCTCGGCGCAAAGCTGATTGAATCCATGAGGGTAACTGATCCGACCATTGAATTTATCGGTATCACCGGTGAAAAAATGCTCAGGGCGGGTTGTGAATCCATTGCACATATTGATCAGCTATCTGTCATGGGCTTTGTTGAGGTGTTAGGCCGCATTGCTTCAATCTGGCGGCTACAGCAAAAAGTTATCGATTTTTTCCTCAGCAATCCTCCTGACGTGTTTATCGGTATTGATGGCCCGGATTTTAATTTTTCGATTGAAAAAAAATTACGACGTTCAGGTATTCCTGCCGTGCATTATGTTAGCCCTTCGGTTTGGGCCTGGAGAAAATACCGCATCAGGAAGATTGCCCGTAGCGTCGATCTTATGCTGACTCTTTTCCCATTTGAAACGGCACTGTATGAAGCTGAGGGTATCCCGGTGAAGTATACTGGGCATCCTTTGTTATCAAATCATGACGAGCCAACAACAGATGCAAGATGCCCCTCCTTAGATGAAAAATATCAGTGGATAGCTTTGTTACCAGGGAGCAGAAAAAGCGAAGTAAAACGCCTGCTGCCACTATTTTTAGAGGCTGCAAGCCAATGTAAACAAGTGAACAAGTCGTTAAAATTTGTTGTGCCAGTTGCTGATACATTGGATAGGCGCTGGGTAGAAGCAATGGTTAAACAAATAAGTGGTCTTCCTGTCTTGTTTGTTTCCGGTGTGCATACTCGACAAATTCTGGCGCGAGTTGGTGTAGCCGTTATCGCTTCTGGGACTGCAACACTAGAATGCCTCCTGGCAAAAACGCCCATGATCGTAGCCTATATTCTAAACCCGGTGACGTACCAGATTGTGAGGCGAATGATGAATGTGGAGAGTATTTCGTTGCCAAATCATCTTAACCGAGAGAAAATTGTGCCTGAATATATACAGGCAGACGCAACACCAGAAAAAATAGCCTCTGCTGTCATGGCATTGTTGGAAGATAAACAGGCAAGGGAACTGCAAACAGATGCCTTTCTTCGAATTGTGAGAGAACTGGAAAATGCACCAAATAAAGTTGATGCGTCAACGGCGGTGTTTCAGTTGATCACTGAAACTAAGCGAAAGAATACGAATTATGCTGGATAGTTTGATTGCAGGTGTTGACGAAGTGGGTCGCGGCCCGCTTGCTGGGCCAGTGGTCGCTGGAGCCGTTATTCTTGACCCGGCGAGGCCCATAAAAGGCCTGACTGACTCTAAGTTACTAACGGCGAAACGTAGAAATTTATTGGCGGAAGAAATTAAAGAAAAGTCATTAGCGTGGTGTCTTGGTCGGGCAGAAGTAGAAGAAATAGATGCCATTAATATTTTTCATGCGTCGTTGCTTGCCATGAGACGTGCTGTCATCGGCTTATCAATCCATCCGCAGCATGCGCTGATTGATGGTAAGTATTGCCCCGAACTTTCCTGTACACGTGAAGCGATAATCAAAGGGGATTTAACCGAGCCGGCGATTAGCGCAGCATCAATCATTGCCAAAGTTGCGCGTGATGCTGAAATGTGTGAAATGGATTTGCAATATCCAGGCTATGGGTTTGCCCGGCACAAAGGCTATCCAACCCGGCTCCATCTCGCACAATTACAACTTCACGGGGTGTGTTCTATCCACCGTGTTTCCTATGCGCCGGTTAGACGCCTGCTGGAATCGGGCTGATGGCTGGGTTTTTTCGTTATTTATCTGGGTTGATTTCGGTGCGTGGACCACTCCGTGAAGAAAAACGATTACGTTCTTCGGGCATTGCAATCAGCCCTGAGATTGCGGCTACTTTCGAGCAATACCAACAGCAATCCAGGCAGCGCCTCGCTCAATACACGGTAGAAAATGCGCCTGTGGATGCTGATGAAATTGTTAAGCAAAAGGCGGCCTATTGTTTAAGGCCCGATCAGTCTGAGAAAGGGAAAAGGCGATCCGTGCTGATCGTGCACGGGTTAACTGATACCGCTTTTAGTACGAGGGACTTGGGCGCTTTTCTTCAATCTCGTGGTTTTCATGTTCTATCGATTGTATTACCTGGTCATGGAACATGCCCTGGGGACTTGCCTGGCGTCACGTCAAATGACTGGTTACGAACAGTGGCTGAGGCAATTGATTTGGTGAAAAAAGAGTCTGATGAAGTTTACCTCGCTGGCTTTTCTATCGGTGCGACGTTGATTTTGCATCATGTATTGGCGGGCGTTAAAGTGAATGGGCTGTTGCTTTTTTCGCCCGCTATCCGATTGCACAGGGTTGCGAATTTATCCTGTTTTCTGGTTTTTTTGAGCCGCTGGCTACCGCATTTTAAATGGCTTGATGTTTTGCCGGATACCGACCCTTATAAATATGAGACGTTAGCAATGAATGCCATCTGCGAATCGGCGCTGCTTATGAAAGAAGTACGAAAAAGGCTGAAGACTCAAACGTTGGCTATTCCAACATTCATCTCGGCGAGTCAAGATGACGCGACGGTAATTGGTCGAGAGGCGCTTGTGTTATTTAAAAGCCTGACATCGAAGCGCAAGCGCATGATTTATTATGCCAGGCAAAGTGTGGGGCTGCCCCCCGGCGTACGCTGGATAAAAAGCAGTCTTCCCCAGCAAGGGATTATCAGCGCAGCGCATACCTCGGCTTACATCCATCCTAAAAATCCGCACTATGGACGCCAGGGGCGTTATGCATCCTGTGTGCATTTGTATAGAAATAACCCTGAAGGGTATCTACGCTGCAAGTCATTGCAGGAAGATGCGCTTGGTGAGATTGGGGTAGAAAAAAATAGCGCCAGGGTTCTGCGGCGGTTAACTTTTAACCCCTGGTTCGAAACCCTGGAAGACGAACTTGATAAATATTTTATGAATATAGAATAAGCTATTGATATATATAATGAGACCTTTGCACGATACATTTTATAACCGCCAAGGCGCCAAGATCGCCAAGAAAACAGGCTTGTTTTCGCACTTCGTGCGAATA
>JAZGER010000172.1:0-6260 GCA_036478835.1 Gammaproteobacteria bacterium
GCGATACCAGAGACCCGCGAGCCCGGCTTATCTAATGAAGACTTTGAAACACCGGGGTCATAGCTAACACTATCAACTGGCCACGGAATACACTGAACCCACGGAACAAAAATATCCGCTAAACACCTGGGAATGCCGAGTAAAACTTTCATGCTTTGCAGCAAGAAGATAATCCATTGCCGAGTTCCTTGATTTACTTCAGTGGCTTAAACGATCAGATTCGCTATTTTTCCATCGCAAACGGTACTTCAAATCGCTGCCTTACATTTTCCGTTTCAATTTCCACGTCAATTTTCCAGTCACTGCGGCCTGTAACACAAATGGGAAGTATCACATTCGCAGACCAACTACCTGGCGCTGTTGAAAGGAAGCGGTAACGGTTAACCCCCATTTTCATACCGTTCATACTGAACGCTGCCGTCACGCCCGACACATTATCTGGACGACCCGCGAGCATTTCAAGCGTTACCTGAAAAGGGCTTAGCGCCTGTATTTTTTTACTAAAACTCAGTTGTAGAGAAACATCATCTGCCGACACAACACAGGGTTGGTGAATGATATTGCAGGGTTCTTTTGGGAAAAGCTGCTGAGCAGCGTGCTGGCTATCTTTCGATTCGCAGGCGACGAGTAGTATCACTACTGAGACAAAAGCACTCCGGTAAAAATACATACCCAGGAATAATTAACTACGGTAATCGGCATTGATGCTGATGTAGTCATGCGAAAGATCTGAGGTCCAGATTTCTTCCCTTGCCTGCCCGCGACCTAACAGGATGCGAACAGTAAACTCAGTTTGATCAAACACCTGCTGCCCCTGCTGTTCTGTATAATCATCCGCAACCCCGCCCTCTCTGACAATACACACATCATCAAGGTAAACTTCGACTGGTTGTATCTTAAAGTTTTCCAGGCCTGACCGACCAACTGCAGCCAGTATGCGCCCCCAGTTTGGGTCACTGGCAAACAAAGCCGTTTTTACCAGCGGGGAATGTGCAACGGTATAGGCAACCTGCAAACACTCGCTCGACGTTCCTCCACCCTCTACGGACACCGTGACAAATTTTGTTGCGCCTTCCGCATCCCGAATAATCAATTGGGCTAATTTTTTACAGGTTTCAACAATTAAATTCACAAGTTCTGCGTAGCCCTGCTCCTGGGTAATCACGGCTTTCGACTGGCCTGTTGCCATCAATACGCAGGCATCATTTGTCGATGTGTCACCATCAACGGTAATACGATTGAACGATTGATTCACCGCCTGCGTCAAACAGCTGTCTAGCAGTGTTTGACTGACTTTTGCATCGGTCGCAATAAATGACAACAGGGTTGCCATATCAGGACAAATCATTCCTGAGCCTTTCGCAATGCCCGTCACCGTGACGTCTACCCCATTAATATTTTTTGCGATTGAAATACCCTTGGCCAGTGTATCCGTTGTCATTATGGCATGAGCAGCGCGTGACCAATGGTTTTCATTCAGGTTTTGAAACAGGGCATGATAAGCCGAACAGATCATATCGACCGGCAGATGCTCACCAATGACGCCCGTAGAGAATGGCAGGATTTCACTGGCTGAGCAGTGTAGTTCGCTTGCAAGTGACTCACAACATAGCTGGGCATTTTGCAAACCCATTTCACCAGTGCCGGCATTAGCATTGCCACTATTAATTAATAGATAGCGTGGCACGCTTTCATCAAGGTGTTTCCTGCAGACTGTCACTGGTGCGGCACAAAAAACGTTTTGGGTAAACACCGCTGAACAAACACTGCCCTGTGTCATTTCAATCAATACCAGATCATCTCGATGTGCGTAGCGAATACCCGCAGCAACCGAAGCAAGGCGGATGCCTTTTACAGGGATCAGTTCTGATAAACCTTCATAGCCTACCGCCATTATCGTTTAGCCTGTACAAAGTATTCAGAAAGGGCGTTTTTAATGTCTCTATCAAACATAACCAGTCTCTATTACTTTTATGCTTTGATAGTAGCACGGATGAAAAATATTATTGGCCACGTAAGGCGCAAAGAGCGCCCAGGAAAAATACATAAACTTTATTACACCGAACTGGGAAAAAGTCTATTTTCCTGACGATTCTTAGTGGGTTAAACCCCTATCAGGACAGTTTCCCATGACACTGTTTGTATTTCTTGCCAGAGCCACAGGGGCAGGACTCATTTCGACCCACTTTGCGCTCACCGCGAACGAATGGCTGCTCATGCTGCCCGGCTTCTTCAGCCTCTCCCTGCTGCCCATCGTCGGGCATGGCTGACGATTCATCATGTCGATATTCCACCTGACTTGGTTCGCGGCGCTGTGCATCCACTGCGTCAACGTCTTCTTCTGCGCGCACCTGTACTTTCATGAGTACGGAAACAACTTCAGACTTCACCTGATCAAGCAGGCTAGTGAACATTTCAAAAGACTCGCGCTTGTACTCCTGCTTGGGATTCTTCTGGGCGTAACTGCGCAGCGAAATACCCTGGCGCAGATAATCCATCGAGGCAAGATGCTCTTTCCAGCTATGATCCAGCACCTGCAACATGACCGCTTTTTCAAAATGACGAACAACGTCCGATCCAGCCTGCTGTTCTTTTTCCTGATAAACTCGCTCCACCTCGTCCATGATTCTTGCACGCAGGGTTTCTTCGTGTAGAGAATGGTCGTCGTCAAGCCATTGCTGAATTTCCATTTTCATCCCGTATTCGGATTCAAAGGCCTCTTCCAGCCCAGCAACATTCCACAGCTCGTCCATACTGGCAGGCGGGATATACATGCTGACCATGTTGCCGATAACGTCATCACGAATATCTTTCACCGTATCGGAAACATCTTCCGTTGCCATCAACTCACTGCGTTGCTCATAAATAACTTTTCGCTGATCATTGGCAACATCATCAAACTCAAGCAAGTTTTTTCGAATATTAAAATTGTGACCCTCAACTTTGCGCTGGGCATTTTCTATGGCTTTACTGACCCAGGGATGTTCGATCGCTTCACCCTCTTCCATGCCGAGCTTTTGCATTAATCCGGCAACCCGATCAGAGGCAAAAATACGCATCAGATTATCTTCAAGCGACAGGTAAAAACGACTGGACCCGGCATCGCCCTGGCGACCAGATCGTCCACGTAGCTGGTTATCTACCCGACGGGATTCATGTCGTTCAGTACCAATGATATGTAAACCACCAGACGCCAGAACCTGCTGATTACGCTGACTCCATTCGTCCGTCAGCTTCGTCACCGTTGCATCATCGGCTTCTGGCTGACCGGCAAGCTCAACCTGCAAATTACCACCCAGCACAATATCGGTACCGCGCCCCGCCATATTGGTGGCGATCGTTACGGAGCCAGGACTCCCTGCCTGGGCGATAATCTGCGCCTCACGTTCATGCTGTTTCGCATTGAGTATTTCGTGTTTAATTTTATGTTCGTCGAGCTGTTTGGAGAGCAACTCTGACACTTCGATCGAAGTTGTGCCCACAAGTACTGGCTGTCCCCGTTTCTGGCAATCTCGAATATCCTCGATAACGGCATCAAATTTTTCTTTTTGCGTTAGAAAAACCAGGTCGCCCTTATCGTCACGAACCATTTCTTTATTGGTCGGAATGACAATGACTTCCAGCCCGTAAATCTGCTGGAACTCGACGGCCTCAGTATCTGCTGTCCCTGTCATGCCTGACAGCTTTTCGTAAAGACGGAAATAGTTCTGGAAGGTAATTGATGCCAGCGTCTGGTTTTCATTCTGGATCGCGACACTCTCTTTGGCTTCAATAGCCTGGTGCAAACCTTCTGACCAACGACGTCCCGGCATGGTACGCCCAGTGAATTCATCGACAATGACTATCTGCCCTTCTTTCACAATATAATCGACATCTTTCTGATAGAGTGAATGCGCTCTTAACCCGGCATTTAGATGATGCATCACCGTCAAGTTAGAGGCATCATAAAGGCTCTGCCCCTCTTCAAGAATACCTCGCTGAATCAACAGCTCTTCGACATGCTGATGGCCTTCCTCGGTAAAAATCGCCTGCTTTTGTTTTTCATCCAGACTGAAATCACCCGGCCCATCTTCCTCTTCCTGCTTGCTGAGCTGAGGAATCAAGTCGTTAATGGTTATGTAAAGATCAGAGCTGTCGTCCGTTGCGCCCGATATAATCAATGGGGTCCGAGCTTCATCGATCAGAATTGAATCAACCTCGTCAACCACAGCGGCGAAAAGGTCTCGCTGCACTTTATCTTCCAGGCGAAATGCCATGTTATCGCGCAGATAATCAAAACCAAATTCGTTATTCGTCCCGTAGGTAATGTCTGCGCTATACGCTGCCTTTTTTTCTTCTGGGGACATCCCTCCCACAGCAACGCCTGTCGTCATGCCCAGGAAGCCATAGAGCTGACCCATCCATTCCGCGTCTCGCCGGGCCAGATAATCATTAACGGTAATGACATGCACACCTCTGCCCGGCAAGGCATTCAGATAGGCAAACAATGTTGCAACCAGCGTTTTACCTTCACCGGTGCGCATCTCAGCAATCTGGCCTGTATTTAATACCATGCCGCCAACGAGCTGCATATCAAAATGCCGCATGCCGAGGACCCGCTTGCTGGCCTCGCGAACAACTGAAAAGGCTTCCGGTAGCAGCGCATCAAGAGCGCTGCCCTCTTCCAGGCGCTGGCGGAATTCAGCTGTTTTATCACGCAGCTGCTCATCACTTAAGGCCGAGACATCAGCCTCCATAGAATTGATTTTCTTAACTATTTTAGAGAGTTGCTTCAGAGACCGGTCGTTCCGGCTACCGAAGACTTTACGCAGAAGTGAAGCGACCATAACTGTGCTCGGAATATTCCAGATTAAAACACGAGATCATACCTTAAGCGGGACTTTTATTCCTGCCTGAAATTGGGCTGTGTTTAGTTTTACCAGGAATGCTGTTGCATGGACAGCAAACTGGATTTAAAACCGTAGAGTGGCCAAAATCCACTTAATGGGATAAACGAACCTCAGCGACTCGCTTGAACAAAGCGATCAGGGTCGATTTGTTTGCCATTTTTTAGCACTTCGTAATGTACGTGCGGCCCGGTGGATCGACCACTCGACCCCATGAGCGCGATCACCTGGCCTGGCTCAACCTTGTCACCGACCGATACCAACACGGAGTTGCAGTGACCATAGCGCGTCGCATAGCCTTTGCCATGATTGATTTCCACAAGCTGCCCATAACCGTAGCGGCGGCCCGCCCAGGTAACAACGCCTGCGGCAGTTGCCTGTATATCGGTGCCTTGAGCCCCTGCAAAATCAACCCCCTTATGCGTTTCGCGTTTCCCGGTAAAGGGATCAGTACGCTTGCCAAAGTGGGAAGATAACCAGCCTTTTTTAATCGGGCGGCCGGACGGTGACAGCTGTTCTTTCAAATTGCGGTTCATGACCATGCGCTCAAGCACTTCCAGTTGTCTTGACCGGTCATCTAGCGTCTGGGTTAACGAATCAATTTCTCTCGTTAAATCAGGCGATGACCAGGAAGCTGTTTCACCCTGCCCGATAGGGCCACCCTGTGCGGGTACCTGAGTAAAGTCAAACTCGCCCTTGTCAAGATTCGCCATCGTCGTTAACCGCTCACCCAGCGCTTCAATACGAACCATTTCAGATTGCATCTTACCCAGCCGTAACGCCAGCGCATTCAGGTCAGCCTGGCTTTGCTCCCTGAGGCGAATGATGTCATGGTGTTGCTGGTCAATGGCTGCTTCCACTTCTAAAAATTCACCCGGAATTTCTGTATCCTGATAACCATAGCGATAGCCGGTATAGGCACTGCCAACGAGTGCCAGCATGAACGCGGAAAGGACGTAGCTGCTTAAGCGACGCGAAATCTCAAGCGAATGAAGGTGAGTGGTATCTATTGTCTTCTGTTTAATCTGTTTCATAATCTATTGTGGTAAACCATAAGTTTAAAACGTACTATCTGACGTATGGGTAAAGCCACTTCAGATAGAGCTATTAATATCATTCAGCAGGGGGCAACTAACCTCATTGCTCACACAAGAAAACTTAATCGCATTAAAGCCTGCCTGACAGAGATTCTGCCTGAACCGGTTAATTCTCATTTCGATATTCTAAACGTCCGTGACGGGGTTTTAATCCTTATGACCGACAGCCCGGCCTGGGCTACCCGAATCCGATTTCTCGAGCCTCAGCTCATTTCCAGCCTGGCAGAAAAAAGAATGCTAAAAGTCCGGCAAATCCAGGTAAAAATCAGGCTTCCAG
>JAZGER010000173.1:0-3582 GCA_036478835.1 Gammaproteobacteria bacterium
AGCAAAAATAGCCAGCGCAATTAAAGGAATCAACCCCCAATTGGAAAGCACCATAACCCGTTACATAATAGAAATTACTGCATCTCCATATTCTGAACAACTCACACGCGTCGGTTTATCCATAAGACCCGCAAGGTCGAATGTCACTGTTTTTGAGGCGATCGCCCCTGAAACCCCCTTAACAACTAGCTCAGCAGCTTCACCCCATCCGATATGCCTCAGCATCATTTCGGCTGAAAGAATCAGTGAACTAGGATTGACCATGTTCTTGCCAGCAAATTTAGGTGCCGTACCATGGGTCGCCTCAAACAGAGCCACATTGTCTGACAGGTTGGCGCCTGGCGAAATACCTATACCGCCAACCTGGGCTGCCAGGGCGTCAGAAATGTAATCACCGTTCAAATTGAGGGTGGCGATGACACTGTACTCAGACGGCCTTAAGAGTATTTCCTGTAAAAATGCATCGGCAATCACATCTTTTATGACAATCTCATTGCCAGTTTCAGGGTGTTTAAAGCTACACCACGGCCCACCATCAATTTCTTTTGCACCAAATTCTTCAATCGCTACCTGGTAGCCCCAGCTTTTGAAAGCGCCTTCGGTAAATTTCATGATATTTCCCTTGTGCACAAGGGTCAATGAATCTCTGTTCTGATCGACGACATACTGCAATGCTCTGCGAACAAGGCGTTTCGTTCCCTCTTCAGATACTGGCTTAATACCAATCCCGGATGTCTCAGGAAACCGTATTTTGGTAGCGCCCATCTCATCCTGTAAAAATCGAATCACTTTTTTAACTTCATCAGTCCCTGCTGCCCATTCGATTCCGGCGTATATATCTTCTGAATTTTCTCTGAAAATGACCATGTCAATATTTTCAGGGTGCTTTACCGGACTGGGTGTGCCTTCGTAATACCGAACAGGCCTCTGACAAACATATAAATCCAGTTCCTGCCTCATAGCCACATTTAATGAGCGTATCCCTCCCCCTACTGGCGTCGTCAACGGGCCTTTAATGGCTATGGAAAACTCTCGCATCGCCTCCATGGTTTCAGCAGGAAGCCATACTTCTTCTTTATAGACGCTATTCGATTTCTCACCCGCGTAGATTTCCATCCAGGCAATTTTGCGCTTACCGGCATAAGCCTTTTCTACAGCGGCATCTATAACCTTATGCATGACTGGTGTGATATCCACACCAATGCCGTCACCTTCAATGAAGGGGATAATTGGGTTATCAGGCACAACCAGTGAAAGATCATCATTAACACTAATTTTTTTGCCTTCGGTGGGGACAGTAATATTTTGGTAGCCCATTGCATTTCCTGTATCTTAGGCCTGCAAGGCCAGTGAATAAGAACTGAATTATAACATTATAATTTCGCAAAAAAAAAACCCCCGCGACTAAGCGGGGGTCTAGTCATCACTTCAGGTCAGGTTTTAAACTTCACCACCTGCAGCCTGAATCAAAGCCTCTTCAATCGCGTTAGGTGCACACATGATATTGAAGAAAGTTGCCCCTGTATCACTCTGAATCATTGGCAGATGAGGCCAGCTGATTGCGATACGGAACCTGGCGTATAACGCATACGCTGTATCTTCTGAAACCAATATTTCATAAGGTAAGTGAGCTGAAGAACGGTTAGGTGACTTATCAACACGGCTCATGATGTACTCATCACCGCTACAACCATCCGTTAATGCCACGCCGAATACAGTCTCATCCTTACCAGGAATGTCGATACGGTAAACTTTGCTTGTTCCGCCACTGCCTGCAGCCAACCCTTTTTCAACAGCAGCAACCGCTTCAGCATAGCTATCGTACGAAGCTAATTCACTCGGATCGTCAAAATATTCCATACCAAACATGTAATGGAATTTTTTCAGGTCTTTTGAACTCAGCTTTTTATCCCCTGAACCAAATATTTCAGTGTTACCAAGCGCTGATTCAAGCTTGGATAAAGCAGCGGCAGCACCTGATGTATCACTGTTACGAAACGCATTGGAATAGTAAACAGGATTGGTATAAGCAATCTGCACTTCATCACCTACTTTAGTGACTGAAACACGCTGAGCAGCTGTGTACCCACCCATTTCAGAACTTGCAGCAGATTTTTTCAGCTCATCATTTGTGATAGCCATAATAACAGCACCATCATAAGGAGAGTAAGTGCCGACAACTTCAAAACCAGCGCCAGTCACCTTGCCTTTCACATCATTTGCAACAGACTGAATATCACCTGTCGTCTTTGAACCTAGAACAAAGGGCTTTAATACTTCAGCAGAAACATTACCCAACGAAAGTGCCAGTAACGCACCAGACAAAACTAATTTAGTCGAACGAATCATTCATAATCCTCCAGTTTATACACCATATTCGAACCCCAAAAGGGGTTTTAGTTCAAATTTTAATATTACCCAGACCAACCCATAAATCCTAGCTTAATTTGCCAGCACCTGGCGCGCCTGTACAATAGGCTATATTTAGCTGGGGCCGCATAAAAGTCAAGTTTATTTTGATTCAAACACTTAATAAATCAGCGAATGGCAGGTCGGCCCATTAAATAATAATATTGTAATGTTTTAATTTAGGATTAAGCATGAAGCACGCAGAGAGCATCTGGAAACCGCACGTGACTGTTGCAGCGATCACTGAAAACGAAGGCCTGTACCTGGTGGTTGAAGAAAAAGTGCCGGAAGGTATTCGCTTTAATCAGCCGGCTGGCCACCTTGAGGATGGCGAATCACTCATTGAAGCTGTCATCAGGGAATGCCTTGAAGAAACTGCGCGGGATTTTGAACCCGAATATTTGGTGGGTATTTATAGAACCCGGCTACCCGATGTAACCTATCTACGCTTTGCTTTTGCCGGTAGCTGCACGCAGCATCATAAAGAACGCCCACTCGATGATGGCATCATTACAACCCACTGGTTATCCCCTGGTGAACTGGAGCAGAAAGCCACCCTGTTGCGTAGCCCGACGGTGATGCGCTCTATCTATGATCATCAAAATGGCCATAGATTCCCCTTGTCCCTGTTAACGGATTTACACCATTGAACCCAACCATTGGAAAAAAGATTATTGTTGGATTATCCGGTGGGGTTGATTCTGCAGTGGCCGCTATGCTGCTCCAGCAGCAAGGCTACACTGTAGAAGCCCTGTTCATGAAAAACTGGGACGATGACGACGATACGGATTATTGCCCGGCTGAGGAGGATCTCAAAGACGCGGCATCCGTCGCCAATAAACTGGGTATTAAACTACACACAGTGAGTTTTTCTGCTGAATATTGGGATCGTGTATTCGCGCATTTTCTAGCTGAATATGAAGCTGGCCGGACGCCTAACCCTGATATTCTTTGTAATCAGGAAATTAAATTTAAGGCTTTTCTCGATTACGCACTTGAATTGGGTGCTGACGCGATAGCAACTGGGCATTATGCTCGCCAAAAGTTCACGGGGCACGAACACCAGCTTCTAAAAGGTAAAGATCAAGATAAAGACCAGAGTTATTTTTTATATCGTTTAACCCAAAGAGCCCTGCAACATTGTTATTTCCCTCTTGGAGAGCTGGAAAAACC
>JAZGER010000174.1:0-4904 GCA_036478835.1 Gammaproteobacteria bacterium
CAGATGAAACAGACTCTACGGATATTTCAACACGAGCAATATGGGCTAATATTCAGGTGGTGGAAGAAACGCCGGGACTCGCCCGTGTAAGTGTTGAGCTTAATGTGGGAGGTCCGTCAGGGACTAACATTAATCTGAGTAACAACGAGCGATTAGAAGCGTCAATCGGGGGCAGTTCAAAAGTACTGGATAAAGATATTGATTTATTTGATATTGAATACAATACGAGATTAGAGACATCAGGCTTTAATGATGTGATCCGTGTTTCTTACTTCAGAAGTGATGGTATCACCTTAAACGGTTCAGTCGTTTCGCTGTCCGATGATTTTTCGATTACATCTCCTGGCGAAGGGCAGACGTTTTTTGATAGCGATGTAATCTCTGTTACCTGGACGCCTGTACAAGATTCAACGGGTGGAAGCATTGATCTTCGTACACACATGCAATGCAGGACATTGTCTGGTTCATCTTTTGTATCCAGCCCTGTCAGAACAGTACCTGATACAGGGATTGCCTCAATACAGCTACTGAGTGAAACCTCGCTGGATAATCCTGAGCTGGATAAAACAAAAAGCTGTGCGCTTTCCATTATTCTGGAACGCAGGAAAAAAGGTGTGCTTGACCCTGCTTTCAAATCGGGTGGAAAAATAGAATCAACGCAGTCACGCAAAGTTGAGAATATGACTATTATATTTTCGAATAATTAGTTGCTGAAAATACGGTACGGTAAAACGCAAGAATGTAGGTGGAGTGAACTGCCAGGTGGGTTTTTTGCCTTCCATGGCAATGAAAAAATGGGGTTATCTAAATAAAAATACGGCACCCTTACCATCATCAGCTTCTGGTGAGCTGCCTGCCAGTGTGCCGCTATCCAGCTCGACACTGATGCCAAAACGAGGTCTTGGCGAGCTGTGAGGAACTTTTTTCGGGTCTTGTTGTGACCAGTCTGAGCCGCTCCGCGTGAAAAAGTGTACGGTTCCTGATGCAAATTCTTCACCCGGCGCACCGACGGCAAGCATGTCGCCAGACAATGCAACGCTCCAGCCAAAATTCCCGGCAATTTCGGAGTTGGCTGATTTCAGATAAGCTTCCTGTGACCAGTTACCCGCGTTGCGTTTATAAATATAAACTGCACCCGAGTTAGGCACAGAATTATCTTCCTGCACCCCTTCCACTGTTGCTACCCCGTAGCCATAACTGTCCTCATTTTTACTGCCAACTGCCAGCGTATCACCATCGATAGCAACGCTAAAACCAAACTGGTCTTCCTTGAGTCGCTCACCACTTTCGGTATTCGATGCTTTTACGTAAGCCTGTTGTGACCAGGTGCTGCCCGTCCGGGTGAAGACATATACCGCACCGGAACCATCAGCACCATTGTTCGACTGGTCGCCATTAATGCCGGTGGCATTGCTGTCTTCGAAGCGTGCGCCAACCGCTAATGAATCGCCAGAAAGAGAGAGGCTGCTGCCAAATCGATCTTCTTGCCCCGTGTTAGATGCTTTTATATAAGCCTGTTGTGTCCAGCTACTGCCATTTCGAGTAAAGACGAAGACGGCACCCGCTTTGGTCAGTCGGTCAATGTTCGGGTTATTCACACCGGAGGCATCGCCTTTTTCAAATTTTGCGCTGACGGCCACTGTGTCTCCGTCCGCGGCAACAGACGAGCCAAATAAAATATTACGGTTGATATTTTTTATTGGGCTTGATGGTTTGAGATAGGCCTGTTCAATCCAGTCGGTCGTGCCTGGTACCCGCTTGTAAACATAGGCAGCACCAATATTGCCTTCTGATGTAGAACCATCCGGATTATCAATGATGTCTTCATCAAATTGATTACCGTTGACGCCAGTAGATTTGCTGTCTTCAAACGGTGCGCCAACAATGAGTGTGTGACCGGAGAGCGAAATGCTGCTGCCAAATTTATCGGCGTTATCAGCATTAGAAGCGGTTATGGTGGTTTTATAACCCCAGAAATTATTGTTCGTGCGCTCATATATATAGACGGAGCCTGCTGCATTATTCAGTGTGCTGGGAACGCCGACAGCCAGGGTGTCGCCCGATATTGAGATTTGACTGCCGAAAGCATCTTTTGCATTTGGCGGATTAGAGGTGAGGCGGAGTACATCGCTGCTATTGAATGAAGAGGGGTCCAGGCGAACGATGTCAATGCTATACGTGCTGGAAATAGTACTGTCTGGTGCCGTTACGACGATGTCGATGATGTTACTGCTACCGTGAACGAGAGTAATCGTCTCGCTGGCAGTGCCGGGGGTGACTGGCAGACTGTTTATCGTGACGGTTGAGCCGGGGTTGAGAACCTCGGGTGTTATTTTGATCGATGATGTATTGAAATTGACAGTGGCCATGTAGACCATCTGATCAGGCTGAAAATTATCATCAAGTGTGGTTTTTGTGTTGAAGGCTAGACTCGCCAGATCTGCTTTTGGGTTTCGAGGCCCACCAGGATCGCCACCGGAGCCACTACAGGCTGTCAGGACAAAAAAGAAGATTGAATAAAATGTATTTTGGATGCTGAGTTTCAAGGTACCCTCCTCAATATTATGGGTAGTGTGTGGAGGTTTGCCTGGTATAGCGGGGTTGATAGCCAACCCCGCATATAGCCCAGCTAACTAAATTTTATTGCTGAAAAATATAAACAATGCCTTCATTTTTAGCAGCAACGGCCAGATTTCCATTGGACGCATAGGAAAGGCTACTGCCAAACTTGTTACCCGCTGCAATGATTGATGGCTTGATCGGGCTTTGTTGTGACCAGGCTGATCCACTACGAGTGAAGAAATGCACTGTGCCGGCATTGGCTTCCTCACCTTGTGCGCCAACAGTGAGGTCGTCACCCAAAAGCCCAATACTAATGCCAAATTGGCCGTCGATTTCAGGCGTGGCTGATTTCAGGTAAGCCTGTTGAGTCCAGCTTGAGCCGCTTCCAGTGAAAACATAAACAGCACCCGCTGCATTCGCCTGATTATCGGTTGGATCATTGTTAACGCTGTCATCAAAGGCACCCACGGCGAGTGTGTTTCCGTCCAGATCCAGGCTGATGCCGAAGAGGTCACCCGTTTCAGCGTTTGAAGCGGTCAGTCTGGCTTGTTGCGACCAGGCGGTGCTGCCGCCTGGCCGAGTAAAGATGTAGACGGCGCCCGTGTTGTTATCTTCCTGGAATGCACTGATGGCCATTGTGTCCCCAGCAATTGCAATATCTCGCCCGAATTTGCTGGCGACGATATTTGACGCTTTGAGATAATTTGTTTGCGTCCAGCTGCCGCCCGTGCGGTTAAACACGTAGGCAGCGCCTGAGTTAGACACGAAATTGCCAAACTGATCACCATTTTCACCCGTATTTTTCTCGCCAACTGAACCTACGATAGCGGTGTCTCCAGAGACTAGAACGCGGCCACCAAAGGTAGTGTTTTCACGAGTATTTGAGGCTTTTAGATAAGCTTGTTGAGTCCAGATAGCACCTGAACGCGTAAAAATGTAGGCGGCTCCAGATCCATTTGCATCATTATTTGTGCCATCCCCATTGATGCCTTTTGCACTGCTGTCTTCTCCAGGCGCGCCCACAATCAATGTATTACCGGTGAGGGATACACTGTTGCCAAATTCGTCGCTGGCATCTGCATTTGAAGCCGTGATTAGCTGCTGTGGAAGCCATGCACCACTGCCATCATTAAAATAGATAGTCACTGTATTTGTTGAGGGCGAACCCACTGCGAGTGTATTTTCATCGATTGCAACCTGCTTGACACCAGCACCTGATTTGCGGGCCTGCTCGGCAAAGGCAGACGCTGAAAGTCGAGTGACTGCCAGGGTATAGGTTTTCACTAAATCAGGATGAGTAACCACGACAGTGACCGTGTTTGCTCCCTCCACGAGAGGGATAGCGGCACTGGCAATACCCGTGATGACATCGGCGCCATTCACAGTAATGGTTGCATCTGTTTCAACCGCCGTAGGCGTCACTGTGATCGAGCCGACAGGTAAGCCGACTGAGGAAGTGTAGTTTTCTGTGGCCGCCTGAAAGCTTGGGCTAAGTGAGCCCTCGGACAGGGTTAATGCTGAGAGGTCCGCTTTGGTTGGTGGCGGAGGCGTCGGCTTCACTGGTGTGGTGCTTCCACCGCTACCTCCACCACCACAGGCGGTGAGTGTAAGGGCTAATAATAATGTGACAGGATAGACAAGCTTGTTTAAGGAGCGCAGCATTAAAAAATCACCTCGTAATAAATGTGATACAGGATGTATTCACTCTATTTGCGGGCAAGTGACCACAAAATAAATCCATCCCGTTTCGGGTTTTTTAGTATATAAATGTTTATATGTTATTGATAGTTTTCAATTAATTATTATTTTGTAACTAGAGACTAGCTCGCTAGCTCTGTTGCCAGATATTATACATTAATTTGAGCAATCATTATACTTAACTGCAGTGTTCAACTACTGACCAATGGTATCTAATTGAAAATAATTTGCCATCTGCCCCAGCTTTTTATCGTTGGGCTTAGCCTGTTTTCGGTGTCAACCCTGGCAGATGAGGGCAGACCTGTTTCTGAAGTTGCCATTCTTGCTGGCGGATGTTTCTGGTGTATCGAGTCTGATTACGAGAAAAAACTGGCGGGTGTGACTTCTGTGGTTTCCGGGTATACCGGCGGCCACATTAATAATCCGACATATCAACAGGTCTCTGCTGGCGAGAGTGGGCATATTGAAGCGGTTAAAATTACCTATAATCCAGCAGTCGTGACTTATGAGAAAATACTGCATTTTTTCTGGCGACACATTGACCCTACGCGTGATGACGGGCAGTTTTGTGACAGTGGCCCGCAGTATCGGCCCGCTATCTTCTATATAGATGAGCGGCAGAAAAGTCAGGCGAAGAACTCGGT
>JAZGER010000175.1:0-16618 GCA_036478835.1 Gammaproteobacteria bacterium
CATGATCACGATGTACGGCATAAAAAATTGCGACACGATTAAAAAAGCACGAAAATGGCTGAGTGAAAACCAGATTGAATATCAGTTCCATGATTATCGCAGTGATGGCTTAACCAGAGCTCAATTAACCGCCTGGGAAGCAGAGCTGGGCTGGGAAAGCTTATTAAATCGGCGCGGGACAACCTGGCGCAAGCTCCCGGACAAGACAAAAAAGGCTATCGATCAGTCTTTGGCTATCGATTTACTACTCGAACACCCCGCTATGATCAAACGTCCACTACTGGATACTGGGAAACAGAGAGTTTTGGGGTTTACGCCTGAAAATTACAGCAACACCCTCATCTAGTAACCATTGTTGTCTTTCTCCATTCTTCCCCTGGCTTAACATATCCATAAAACTGTCGATATGACATACGGATCAATAAGATCTGGGTAGCGAACAACTATCCAGTCTATATATCTGGAAATAGCTTTAATAAAAACATATAGTTAATAAACAATCAGGACGACGCAACAACTCTACAACGGAAACGAAAAATGAAAGGAATTATACTTGCCGGTGGCTCAGGAACTCGCCTATACCCTCTAACACGCGCTGTCAGCAAACAACTGATGCCAGTGTATGACAAACCGATGATTTACTATCCTTTGTCAACACTGATGCTCGCGGGAATCAAGGACATCCTGATTATCTCTACACCCGAAGATTTACCTTTGTTCGAACGGCTTCTGGGTGATGGCAGCCAGTTTGGACTGACTATCGAATTTGCAGAGCAGCCAAAACCGGAAGGTCTGGCGCAGGCATTTATTATTGGTGAAAAATTCATCGGTAATGATAACTGCTGCCTGGTGCTGGGTGATAATATTTTCTATGGTCATGGTCTGGGCACAAACTTGAAAACAGCTGCTGATCGTAAAGATGGCGCGACTGTCTTTGCGTATCGCGTTCATGATCCTGAGCGCTATGGCGTGGTCGACTTCGATGCTAATGGTAAAGCTATTTCGATTGAAGAAAAGCCGGAAAACCCGCGATCTAATTACGCCGTAACTGGCCTGTATTTTTACGATAATCATGTAGTGGAAATGGCAAAAAACCTGAAGCCATCTCCACGTGGCGAGTTGGAAATTACTGATATTAATACGCTGTACATGGAGCAAGGCAATCTGCATGTTGAAATGTTGAACCGCGGTACTGCCTGGCTCGATACAGGCACCCATGAATCCCTTCTTCAGGCAGGAACTTTTATAGAAACCGTCGAGCAACGCCAGGGACTGAAAATATCCTGCATCGAAGAAATTGCCTACAGAAAGGGCTATATTTCCTCTGACCAGCTACGCAAGTTGGCAACCCCCTTAAGCAAAAGCAATTATGGACGTTATCTGCTGGACATGCTTGATCAGGAATCTTAAAAATGAAAATTACCCCAATGGCTATCCCTGAAGTTCTACTTATTCAACCTGCAGTATTTGGAGATTCTCGTGGGTTTTTCCAGGAAACCTGGAATCACCAGGCCTTTTCTAAACACGGACTGCCTGCAAATTTTGTTCAGGACAATCATTCCAGATCAGGCAAGGGTGTATTGCGTGGCCTGCATTACCAATTAAAGAATCCGCAGGGGAAACTCGTGCGCGTGGTCACCGGAAGCGTCTTCGATGTAGCCGTTGATATTCGCAAAGGCTCCCCAACGTTTGGTCAGTGGGTAGGTGCCGAACTGACAGAAGACAATTACCACCAGCTCTATGTCCCGCCCGGATTTGCCCATGGATTTTGTGTCCTCAGCGAGAGAGCAGATTTTCTATATAAGTGCACCAATTATTACGACCCTGCTTCCGAGCACGGCCTACGATGGGATGACCCTGCCATTGGTATTGAATGGCCAGGCTCTGGTTTCCAGGTTTCTGAAAAGGACGCAAAAAACAGTTTATTGAAAGATATGGGTGATCATCTTTTTGATTATGAAGAAGTCAGCGAACTCGCCCTTGGAGAAGCCGATTGAAAATTCTGGTGACAGGCGCAGCCGGTCAGCTTGGTCGGGAAACTGAGCTCGCTCTGCAAGCTGAAGGCAATGAGGTGATTGCGATCGATCGCAAAGAGCTGGACTTATCGGTGCCGGAACACGTCGCAGAGTTTATCGCTTCCCATCAGGCAGACTGGGTCATTAACTGCGCGGCCTATACCGCCGTTGACAAAGCCGAAGAAGAACCGGCAATTGCCTATGCGGTTAATCGGGATAGCGCCCGTGCTGTTGCTGAGGGCGTGAAGCAATATGGCGGACGATTACTGCATATTTCCACAGATTTCATTTTTGACGGCAGTCAATCGACACCTTACAAAGAGGACGATACCGCAAACCCTCTGGGCGTTTATGGGCAATCAAAATGGGAAGGTGAGCAGGAAATCCGGAAAATATTACCGGCTGCAACCATCCTGAGGACAGCCTGGGTTTATGGCCTGCATGGGAATAATTTTGTAAAAACCATGCTCAGACTTGCCTCTGAACGTGAACAATTACGCATTGTCGATGACCAAATCGGGTCACCCTCGCACACCCTGGATATTTACCGGGCCATACGAGCATTGATGAGCAATGGCGCAATGGGCACTTTTCATTTCACCAATGAAGGCGTTACATCCTGGTACGACTTCGCCTGGCAAATTATTAATGAAGGCAAAGCCATGGGGTTCCCGGTTAAAACGGAGTCAATATTGCCTATCCCGTCGAAAGAATTTCCAACGCCTGCCAAACGGCCACATTACTCCGTATTGAGTAAAGAGAAAATCCGCAAAAAGCTGGATTTCTCGATTCCTCACTGGCGCGAAAGTTTGACAAAAATGCTGGAACAGCTCAAGGCTGAGGCTGTTTGAACGATGACAGTGATCATACACACACAGATTAATACGACTCTTACAGGTACAATCGCATGAAAAATATTCTGGTCACCGGCGGCGCCGGCTTCATTGGCTCCAACTTTGTTCGCTACTGGCTAACAACCCATCCTGAAGACAAGGTCGTCAACCTGGATGCGTTAACCTATGCAGGCAATCTGGAAAACCTCAAAGGGGTGGATGATTCACCAAACTACCGTTTTGTGCATGGCGATATCTGCAATGCTGAGCTGGTGAATAAGGTATTCAAGGAAGAAAATATCGATACCGTTGTGCATTTCGCAGCAGAGTCACACGTTGATCGATCCATTACTGGTCCTGAAGCTTTTATCAAAACCAATGTCTTTGGTACCTTTAACCTGATCGAAGCCGCTCGCAATACCTGGGAAGGCAACTTTGATAAACGCCGTTTCCTGCATGTTTCTACTGATGAAGTCTATGGTTCACTTGACCCGGAAGAGCCCGGCTTCACTGAAACAACTGCCTTTGCACCGAATAGCCCCTATTCCGCGTCAAAGGCGTCTTCTGATCACCTGGTACGTTCCTACTTTCACACCTACGGACTGCCGGTAGTGACCACTAACTGCTCCAACAATTACGGCCCCTATCAGTTCCCGGAAAAATTGATTCCACTGGTTTTCATTAACGCACTGGAAGAAAAGCCATTACCTATCTACGGTGACGGAATGAACATTCGTGACTGGTTACATGTAGAAGACCACTGTAAGGGAATCGATGCGGTACTTAACAAGGGACGTCTGGGCGAAACCTACAATATCGGTGGTATTAACGAGTGGACCAATATTGATATCGTTAAACTCATTTGCTCGCGTCTGGACGAAGTACGCCCTGGCAGTCAGCCCAAAGCTGATCTGATTACCTATATCAAAGATCGTCCTGGCCATGATCGCCGTTATGCCATTGATGCAACAAAGATTACCACTGAGCTTGGCTGGCAGCCCGAGTATACTTTTGAAACTGGGATCACCCAGACGATCAACTGGTATCTGGAAAATCAGGACTGGTGGGAGCGTGTCCGTGATGGTGAATACAAAAATTACCTGTCTCGCCAGTATGAAGACAGTGCGGTAAGCAGCTAGTCCGCTATGTATGGTCCGTTCGCTTTTCAAATGCCTGGAATTGGGTTATATTCCTAAGCATATGAACGGATCACACACCTTTTCATCCTACAGCAGACTTGGAAGCTCTTTTCAGGTCGGGCCATTCGTCGCCCTGTTGCACACTCTACGACTGCTGCCTGCGGGCAGATAATTCCAGCCTGGCGAGGCAAAACGTCTATTCAAAAAACCATCAAAATAACGCAAGCAGGCGAACGGTTTGCTATGCTTGTATGCTGAATTTGGCGACATGCCAAAATGGAGTTAGATCATGAGTGCGGATAAATTAATCATTTTCGATACCACCTTGCGCGATGGCGAGCAAAGCCCTGGCGCATCGATGACTAAAGATGAAAAGGTACGTATTGCTAAAGCGCTAGAACGTATGCACGTCGACGTCATCGAAGCGGGTTTTCCGATTGCCAGCACAGGGGATTTCGAGTCGGTGAAAGCGGTTGCTAACGCAGTAACTGACGCAACGGTTTGTGGGCTTGCACGCGCCCTTGACCGTGATATCGAACGTGCGGGTGATGCTCTGAAAGGCGCTAACTCTGCGCGTATTCATACCTTTATCGCTACCTCACCGATTCATATGAAGATGAAACTTCGCATGCAACCGGATCAGGTGATTGAGCAGGCCGTAAAAGCCGTAAAAAAAGCTCGTCAATATACCGATAACGTGGAGTTCTCTCCCGAAGATGCCGGGCGCTCTGAAACTGATTTCCTCTGCCGCGTTCTGGAAGCAGTCATTAACGCCGGCGCGACAACAGTAAACATTCCTGACACCGTCGGCTACAACCTCCCCCACCAGTTTGGCGCATTAATTAAAACACTTATGGAGCGTGTGCCAAATGCAGACAAGGCCATCTTCTCAGTGCATTGCCATAATGACCTTGGACTAGCCGTTGCCAACTCCTTATCGGCCGTTATCAATGGCGCACGCCAGGTAGAATGCACGATCAATGGCCTGGGTGAACGTGCAGGGAATGCTGCGCTTGAAGAAATCGTCATGGGCGTACGTACCCGAAAAGATATTTTCAGCTGTCATACGGATCTTGACACCACTCAGATAGTCCCCTGTTCACGCCTTGTCGCCAGTGTCACCGGCTTCACAGTACAACCGAACAAAGCTATTGTGGGTGCCAATGCGTTTGCGCACGAATCTGGCATCCACCAGGATGGCGTATTGAAGAGCCGCGAGACTTACGAAATCATGCGTGCTCAGGACGTTGGCTGGTCAGATAACCGTATTGTCCTCGGAAAGCATTCAGGTAGAAGCGCGTTACGCTCACGCCTCGAAGAGCTGGATATTCACCTCGAATCAGAAGATGCTTTGAATGAGGCCTTCGTCCGATTTAAAGATCTTGCAGATAAAAAGCACGAAGTATTTGACGAAGACCTTCAGGCGCTAGTCACTGAAGTGAACCTCTCAGCTGAGAGTGATCGCTACAAACTGGTTGCTCTGCAGGTTTGCTCTGCTACAGGAGAGACCCCAGAAGCCAGTATCACGATGTCAGTAAAAGGCAACGACGTAAGTGCGACTGCCACTGGTGGTGGCCCGGTAGATGCTGCATTCAAGGCCATAGAAAAGCTCGTCGACAGCAACGCCAGTTTACAGCTGTATTCCGTTAACAATATTACGAGTGGTACTGATGCCCAGGGTGAAGTTAGCGTTCGCCTCGAAAAATCGGGCCGTATCGTCATTGGCCAGGGAGCAGATACTGATATCGTCATTGCCTCGGCTCGTGCGTATATCAATGCATTATGTAAACTGACTATTTCGGATGAACGCTCTCACCCTCAACTAGGTGATGTGTAGAGAACTCCTATGCCAGATGACCGTAGCGCTCTACACCGACACTACCTGCAAGCGATGGGTATTCAGCGCTGGGTTCCGCGCGAGTTTAAAGAAGAGTCAGTCGCTCCTGAAGTTGATCAGGAGCCGCTGGCTACAGGCACAGACTGGGCCACACTTGAACATCAAGTCCCTGCTTGCACACGTTGCGAACTACACAGCAGCCGAACTCAAACTGTGTTTGGTGCTGGCAATCGAAACGCCGACTGGTTAATCATCGGTGAAGCACCTGGAAAAGATGAAGACCAACAGGGCGAACCTTTTGTTGGTCGTGCCGGACAATTATTAAACGCCATGCTTAAGGCAATAGGCCTGGAACGCAACAAGGTGTTCATCGCTAACATTATAAAATGCAGTCCCCCGAATAATCGTGACCCAAAACCAGATGAGGTGGAATCCTGTGAAGCCTACCTCTCACAACAAATCAGTCTGGTAAACCCAAAACTAATAGTAACCGTTGGGCGTATCGCCTCTCAGAATTTATTAAAAACAGAAATGCCGATTGGCAAATTACGCGGTAAATCTCACACTTATGGCAAAGAAGATATTCCTGTAATCGCCACCTATCACCCCGCTTATTTACTCGATGCGCCACAGGATAAATGCAAAGCCTGGGAAGATCTGCAACTCGCCAGAAACACCCTCGATAAAATGGAATGAGCGCCATCATCAAAGAACCCGATGTTCTCCTGCGCCCCATCACCATCGATGACCTGGATAAGATTATGAGCATCGAGAAACAAGTTTATGACTACCCCTGGACACTCGGCATATTCCGTGACTGTCTTCGTTCAGGCTACGACTGCTGGTGCTTTACAAGGGACAATGAACCAATCGGATACGCCATCATGAGCAAAGGTGCGGGTGAAGCACATGTCCTCAACATCAGCATAGCGCCAGATTTCCAGCAACAGGGCCACGGACGCCGTCTGATAGAACACATGATCCACCAGGCATGGCGTTATAAGATCGAGTTATTGTTATTGGAAGTCAGGCCATCAAATACACAGGCAATCTCGCTGTATGAATCAGTCGGCTTTAACGAAATTGGCAGACGACCAAATTATTACCCAACCAAAACAGGCAGAGAAGATGCCGTTATCTTTGCCTGTGTGCCTGGAATTTAGCGCGCATTATATTTTTTCAATGTGCGCTGCTGTTTCCTGCTCTTTCCAGCGAGAATGACAGGCGGACATACGGCGTAAAAAAAACAACCAGGGGAAGTTATTTATCAGGGTGTCAGCTAAGAAACCAACGTTTATGCAGCTTTCACGCTATAATCCTTGCAGGTTAAGTTAAATTTTGAAGAGGACTATATTGTGGCATCTAATAAAGGGCAGGCGTACTTTGGACTCTCTGGCTATCATTTCAACCCTGAGGACATCACACGTTTGATTGGTCTGGAACCCACGGCCACTAATGCTGCCGGCGCAGGTAGCGGGATGGATAAACCGACGATTAGCACATGGGAGTTATCGACAGAAACAATGACCGATAATGTCGATGTATTCCAGTTAACGGACATCATCACCAAACAGCTCGAACCCATCAAAGACAAAATTTTACAAGTCATTGAAAGTCACAATTTATCGCCCAGAATGGGTGTGATACTAACTTTATCCATTGATAAAGATGAAATCAGCCCTGAAGTGGGATTCGGCGCAAGAACAATCCGTTTACTGTCTGAACTCGGCGCATTTATTAATGTGGAATATAAACTTTCCGAGCGCATTTAATCGCAGAAAAAAGCGAATACCTCCCTCCACCCAGAGGCAAGAGAAAGCCAACAGGCTGCCTAACCCGTCAAAGTGAGTGTTTTCGCCATTTCCTTCGCAATCTTAAACTGCTCTTCACAATGCTTTGAACAGAGCGGTTGCAGCGCATGAGGAAAACACTCAATAATTAATTCGAATTCATCTGCCGCTTCTTCAGCCAGTGCAGCATCTTTGCTTAATTCAGCTAGCGCGACTCGTGCGGTACCTTTATTCACTCTGGACAACACAGCAAGGTGAAAAGGCAGTTGTTGCTCCATACAGACAGTCAATGCGGTGTCATAGAAACGAATCGCCTCTTCCAGACGTTCAGTATTTTCTTCCGACTCAGCTAAATGATGCAACACGGCTCCACGGTTATTATGTGTAGCCGCTAACTCGAGCGGATAATTGTCAGCATCCAGTTCTGCCAGTGCATTTTTAAAGGCGACAACGGATTTTTGAAAAGTACGATTACCTTTCAGTAGTTTCCCATGTGCATGAAAGCTTTCGCCAAGCTGAAACATGCTTGACGACCATTGCTCAGGTGTCAGCTCGCGTTTGTATTCAAGCAAGGCGTCCGTATAGGCATCAACAGATTCTTTTAAGAGCTTTGAATCTTTCGTTTGTTTCCCCAGAGCCTGCAAAGCAGTCCCCAGATTATATTGTGTGGCCGCCCAGTCGAGTGGTAACTGTTCCTGACTATACTCTTCGAGAGCCTGCTTGAATGCCACAATGGCTTGTTCAAACAAAGCATCGTCTCTCATATTCTGCCCAATCGCCGCGAGTATATTCCCAAGATAATTTTGTAACTTAGCCCAGTCTAAAGGGCTTCTTTCGCGAGCTGTCTCAGCCAAATTCGCTTCGAGAGTCTCTCGTGCAGCAACCAGCAGAGCATTGCTGTAACGATGCTGTTCGTAATTACCCCGCGTATGAATAAAATTATCCTGCACGGCTGTATTATCAGGTGCGAAATCATCAACCTGACCATCAAGTAGGCAAATGTAATGCGCTATTGCTGTTTCCAGCGGTTTATTGTCTGGGTAAAAAATGTAGTTATTAGAGAATTTCATTGAAGGATTTCACTAAGATCTGGATCAGCGCCAACGGCACCACCCAGATCGACTTCTTCATCAGTTGCTTCACGAATCGTCAAAACTTCCAACGTAAACACAACGTCTCTACCACACAGCGGGTTATTGCCGTCAACTGTTAAGGTTTCGTCATCGAAGCGAGTAACGATAAAGCTTTTCGGTTCACCTTTTTCATTTTCCATGGTGATGGTCATACCAACTTCCCGATACTCTTCCGGTACATTGTCGATGCGGTCGGTAAACACCAACGATTCATCTCTATCACCGTATAACTGTTTTGTATCGATCGGTACCTCAATGATATCCCCTACCTTTTTTCCAGCGAGTTCTTTTGTCACCTGCTCAGACAAAACATCGTTTACGCCATGGACATAACCCAGCGGATAATCGATAGTGACGAGCACATCACCCGTTTTCACATCGATGACTTTATAATTTAGTTCAACGAATTGTTCGTTTTCTATTGTTTCTGACATACTGGATTAGGCCTGCTTAAAAGAGTGTGGCGCCAAAAATTTTTACTTTATCCTTTTCATAACCCAGAACCAGCCTACCAAGCCATTCGCCTTCTTTCTTGGTATTGGTTTGTTTATATAGGACTGTCACATGCTCGCCACGACGAATAATACCGAGGTAGTCATATTTTTCAGACAAGTTTTTTGTTAATTCAGCTCTTGCGAACTGCTTGCCCATTTCAATCTCATTTGCACCCATCATCATCGCAGCAGAAAAGTTTCGGGTAAACGCACCGTAATTCTCTTCATTAGAGAACTTAACAAGATCTGCCCACATAGGATGAGCAAGCTCGAGAATCTCTTCATCTGTTTTTTCAAGAATGTTCATATGTTCTCCATGATAAAACATTAATGCATTTTATCAAAAACAATCCAGTTAATAAAAAAGGACCAACACACAATATGCTGGTCCTTTTTAAAAGCAAACATTTAAACTAGCTAAGATTTCTAGCCGGTTATTTGCTTATTCCTCATCATTTCCTACCAGATGGTAACAAGGTGCCTTCTGCATCGTATACTCACCCGTATTGCGATCACGATGAGAAACCGTTAGCACATGCCAGTTTTCATCATCCAGCTTCATCGCGTCACCGCGGTAGTAGTAACCAGGCCAGCGCGTTTCTTTACGGAACAACGTATGCTGAAAGACGCTCTCAGAAGTAAGGAAACGATGCTTCAATTCCCATGCACGTAGTAACTCGTGAATGTCTTCTGCCGCAATCTTCTCCAAATCTTCTTCAAAAATCTTCATCTTCTTGAGTCCGATTTTCAGCAATTTGTCGTTGGTCATGTAGTTAACACCAAAACCTGCACAGTATTCGTCCATCAGCTTCTGCAGACGATCAAGACCCTGTCGTGGATTGATATAGTTAGGGTTAACTGAACCCGCTACGATTTCGTTACGGCCAACTGTGTAAGTTTCCATTGGCTTGTAAATCGTTTCTTTAAGGTTAGCGATCTGTTGATCAGAGACCCTGATTCCATCAGCTTTACCATCATCTATATATTGACAGGCAGCCTTAGCAGCCAGACGTCCTTCAGTAAATGACCCTGATGAGAACGCATGTGGTGTACCACCAACTGCATCACCAGCGCCGAAGAGACCTTCAACGGTAGTCATACGGTTATAGCCCCAGAAGTATTCATCCGGTGAGACATCTTCAGGGCCTGAGCACCATGCACCACAACCGGTGGCATGTGAACCCATAACATATGGCTCAGATGTTGTTAGTTCTGGATTTTCGTATTTTGGATCGACATCAGTCGCTGCCCATAGGACTGCCTGACCAACCGTCATACCCAGGAAGTTATGCCAGCCAATTTCTTCAAGATGAGGGTCCTGGAACGCTTCCATGGTGACCATGTGGATAGGGCCACGACCCGCATTGACTTCGTTGATAAACGCGTGGTTACGTAAGCAGGTCGGAATTGGCTTGTGAGATAAATGCTGACCTTCTGTATCCAGATATTCCTTACCCACCATCTTGGTAAGTGCAGGGAACCACTTGGATTCATACTCTTCACCATTACAGTTTTGAGTATAGGTTTTAAGATGCAGGAAGTAAGCGCCAACAGGGCCGTAACCATCTTTGAAACGAGCCAGAACGATACGGTTTTCCATTTGAGTCATCCTCGCGCCAGCGTCGATCATAAGACCATACGCGGAACCAGAGGACCAGGGTGCATACCAAACACGACCAGCGCCTTCACCCACTGAACGTGGCTTAAAGATGTTAGACGCGCCGCCCGCTCCAACAATAACTGTTTTCGCTTTAAATACGTGGTAATTACCTGTACGCACGTTGAAACCCACTGCCCCAGCAGCACGGTTTTCTTTTGCATCGTCCATAAGGATATGAGTAACACAGACACGGTTGAATACCTTGTCAGCAGACTTCTTCGCAGCTTCTGCAACGATAGGCTTGTAGGATTCACCGTGAATCATAATCTGCCAGCGCCCTTCACGCAGGTAAGAGCCCGTCTTTGTATTGCGCATGATTGGCAGACCCCAATCTTCAAACTGGTGGACTGCAGAATCAACGTGACGCGCCATATCAAAGGCCAGATCTTCACGAACCATGCCCATCAGATCCATCCGTGCATAGCGCACGTGATCTTCAGGGTTATTTTCGCCAAAGCGTGTACCCATATAACAGTTAATCGCATACAAACCCTGGGCTACTGCCCCAGAACGATCAATGTTTGCTTTTTCTGCAATGACAATTTTCTTGTCCTTGCCCCAGTATCTTGCTTCAAATGCAGCACCAGTACCGCCGAGACCTGCACCTGCAACCAGAACGTCGATATTGTCTTCTACGATCGTTTTATAAGCCATTAGTAATACACCCCTGCTTTCAATGTGAGTCCATTGGACTCGAGAGTGTGGAGACTGTCCTTACCATCTTTATCAAGTTGAATATATTTAGGCTCGTTGAATAACAAGTGGCTATCTCGCATGTCCTTACTTGGGGCAGACTCATTTGATAGTTGAGGAATAGCTGTTCCCCAGGGTTTGGTCGTGATCGGTGCCAGCAAATCAAAATCTTTTTTACCGTTACGGAACTTGATGCGCCAGGCAATGGTGCCTTTTTCCTCATCACGAATCACTCGTACTGAGTGACCAAGTGGTGCGAAATCAGCGTAACCGCGGACGTCAATGGCGTTGTGAGGGCAAGCTTTTACGCAGGAATAACATTCCCAGCACATATTAGGCTCAATGTTATAAGCACGTCGCAGGGTTTTATCGATATGCATGATATCTGATGGACAAATATCGACACAATGGCCACAGCCATCGCATCGTGTCATATATACAAAAGTAGGCATAATTTTCCTCTCTATCTAGAATCGTTCAAACTGGGTTTAGTAGTGGTTTGGTGCTTCACGCTTTATACCAGGCCCCATGTTGGGTGGATTGTTGCCCATATATTCCGGAATATCTGGAAACTGTTTCTGTACAGCAGAATCCGTCAGATCAAAATCAGCAGGCAGGTTCTCTCTTGAGCCGTCCGCTTTGGTTATTTTCTTCTGGTACGCAGCAGCAGGTTTAAAGAACATATGTGCAAACTTGGACCATAACACGCCACCAAATAGTATGGTGCTAGAAAGAATAAACAGGGTGAAGAATATCCAGCCTGCAGTCGATCCCTGAGTCGCTGACCAGAGCAATGCAAATGTGCAGGTAGCCAACAGAGACAGTATAAACATGTCTGCGCGTACAACGCGATTCCAGGGATTACCTTCTGAGGCAAGATCAACACGAATGCCAAACCAGAACCAGTAACCGCCAAAACACAACATCAGTGCACCCAGGTGCCAGAGAACAGGCCAAATACCTGCTGTCGCATCTTTGGTGCTTGAATATCCAAAAATCAGAATTGCTGTACTAGCAACAAACAGAATAAAACCATACATCGTAAAAAGATGAGAAATCCTACGCTTAGGACTGGCAAACTCAGATGAGGTCAGCACTTCGCTGGTCACTGTTTTCAGTGCAAGCGATACTTTCTCTCCACCGCTAACTGAACGAGATGCGCTTTCCTGTGCTTTTTTAGCATTTTCAAAAAAGTATCGCGCACTTTTTTTGTGTATCGTATCTAACAGAGTGCCTCCGATAACAAGAAGGAACATTAAAACGACATAGGCTTGCATTACCGAAGACGGTATTGATGCTGCAAGCTCTGCAAAAGGGTTGATGTTGATCATTAGGTTCAGTTCTCCTGGAATATGTTCATCGCGAGGGCGACTCTAGCTTATTAGTATACGCACAACAACTTATTAGAATCTTGTTATATATAAATTTAATTGATGAGGCATAAATAAAAAGTAAAACCGCAAAAAAACAGCCGATTAAAGACTTAATCTCAATAGACGGTTGCATACGAAACTTAGTACTCCGACTATCCAATAACTGACCGGAAACACAAGGTACTGGCAAACAATTACCAGCCCAACCTATCTGATCAACCACTCTCTCCCGTTCAAAGCCCGGCAAAGCTGCGATGTATTCACTATTTGGCGAGGGCTGGCTGCTGGAACGCTTCTCAGGTGACGAGAACCTGACGAGACTAGCCCGTCAGGTTATGATTGATTTAGAAGTAAATAACGGCGGAAGCACCAGAAACAAAGAAAAAACTGATAATCGGCAATAAGCAATATTACCGACACTTTACGTGGTTTCTGCGGTTCTCCCTAAGGTGCTAGAGCAAAAATTAACCGTCGATAGTCTCTGAAAGGGTCGAACTCGATTTTTTACCCTGAAAGAATTTAATAAACAAGAATAAAGCCATAACCACAGCGATTAAGACAAAATCAGTCATATTCGTCCTTTTTTAGTTGTTAACATGCACAATCTATCGTCAAATTCAGTCAACTACTTAGGTTAATCCACTAAAGACTGTGACGCTGATCTCAGCAGCTAATCAAATCACTGGGTAAATCACTTTAAAAACCTGAACCAGTCTGTATAAACTGACAAATGCGCTCATCCAGCCAGTAGACAGGTAACAGAGGTTGTCGGCCTGAAATAAAACCGACATGCCCGCCTTTTTCGCTTAATTCAAGCGTGATTTTTTCGCTGAGCTCCGACTCTTCTGGAATAACCGTGGCGTTCATAAACGGGTCATTTTTAGAGTGAAGTATCAGCGTTGTTGTTTGTATTCGGGATAAAAACTGGCGGCTACTGCACTTGAGGTAATAGTCTTCAGCATTTTCGAACCCATTCAATGGTGCGGTAACGCAATCATCAAACTCTCTCAGTGTTTTTATTTGGTCTAATTTTTCTACGTCAATGGGGAGACGCATGCTTTTTAATTTATTTCGAACTGAACCCAATAACTTATTCAGCAGATAGCGCTGGTAAATATAGGCGGAGCCCTGTTCGAGAACGGCAGCAGCGGTTCCGAGTTCAAAAGGAACTGAAACAGCAACCGCCCGTTGAATGCCAGAATCCCCCGCTTGCTCACCCAGCCATTTCAACAAGACATTTCCCCCCAGTGAAAAACCGATCACAGAAATATCTCGTGCTGGAAAATCATTTCGCAAAGTGCGAACCACAAAATCAAGGTCTTCTGTCTCACCTGAATGGTAACTTTTAGACAAACGATTTACTTCATCGCTGCAACCACGGAAATGCATAAAAACAACAGTCATCGACACTTTATGTAAGGCGGATAAAATTCCTGCTGCGTAGTGAGACTTGATGTTACCTTCCAGCCCGTGAAGCATGAGAACGAGTGGCCCTCTCGACTCGTCAGTCCAGTCAAGATCAACGAAATCACCGTCGGGCAGCTCCAGGCGTCGGCGCTGCAATGGAGGGGTTTTCCTCTTTCTAAACAGACTTGGGAAAATCGTCTGAGCATGAGGCCCAGGCAACCACCAGGCGGGAACGAAGTCACTTTCTATAATCATCGGCTTTACGCGGGCACCCTCGCTAGTAGCTTAATAAATCGCAGGATAGATAACCTCGATCCACTGATCTCCCGTGAACATTCCTCCGCCCCATTGATTTTCGAGATCAGCGAGTGGCTTTCTGGAAATAGCCTCAACAACTGAAACCCCCTCATTTTTAAGTTTCAGTAAACGCTGATAGGTCACCTGCAGCATGTCACGGTACTTAACTAGCTGCTGTTTATTACTTAAAGGGCCATGACCGGGAATAATTTTGCTGTTTTTATCTGTGATGGCCAGAATCGAATTAGCCGCGTGAATAACACCTTGGAGAGAACCACCGTGGGCAGCATCAATAAAGGGGTAGAAACCATTAAAATAAATATCTCCAGCATGCACCACATTCGCTTTTTCAAAATGAATATAACTATCACCATCAGTGTGCGCGTGAGGCACATGAATTAATTCGACTAAATCCTCATTAATATGGAGACTCATCATCTCAGAAAAAGTCACTAACGGCAGTGCCGGTTCGGCTTGCGCCGCAGTTTTCATACTGAAAGCAGCAATAGTCGAACCATTGGCAAGTCGTGTGCGAACATTATTATGCGAAATAATCAAAGCGCCTTTCTTGCCTAAATTTTCATTCCCACCGGTATGGTCACCGTGGAAGTGCGTATTCACTAAAAAGCGCGGCATTTCGCCACCTAATGATTTCACTGCGGCGAGTATTTTATCTGACAAAGGTGCGAATTGATCGTCAACCATAAACGTACCATCCTCTCCAAGGAAAACGCCAATATTTCCACCTTTTCCAGTGAGCATGTATATGTTTTTTGAAACGGGGATGCTTTTAATTTTAACCGCACTTTCAGCTTCACCTTCGGCCCGTATTACCGACATATTCAGCAGCGAAAAGATGAAAAAAGCGGTCATTAGCAGGGTGCCATGACACATGAGTTTCTCCTGGTAAGACAAAGAAAGAATGAACACCACTATATAGCGAATCAGACAGTTTTTGCAGTAAATATTTTCGGCTGATGTTTAGCACTAAGGGATGTTTTTCTGCGGATCATCAGTATCCCTGCCTGCACAATTTTTCAGAGCTCTGATCACTCAAAACCAACAAACCTAACCGGGATGCACACTATAAATTTTATATCCAAACCAGTCGTTCTGCGAGAGATACCCGTACTTGATATTTTGAGGGGGCTTATTTACTATCAAAGGGGCTTTACTTTCAGTGTTCTGAAGCATGCCACATAAGCTAATTCTGGAGATTACATAATGAAACTTGTATACGATACGATAGAAGATGTTTACGACGATACAACGAAAATCAGAACCATGACGGAACAGGCTCAGATGAAATCTGGAGACTGGCTAATCAGAACAACGGTATACACGCCCCATCACATCAGCCTTGACGTCACTCACGTGCGAGGGAAAAAGAACAGGAAATCGTTATTTAAACCATTACGCTAGCTTGTAGCGCCATCAGGCAATATGAGCATGCGCCTTTTGTAATAATGGGCTAACATAATTTCAGTCGTCAGATAAAAAATGGCGCGCTGTCACTTCGATTTCCAGCTTCATTTTTTCGTCGACTAAACCAGCGATAATTGCCGTAGCTGCAGGTTTAGCTTTACCTAAATAATGACTGAGTACTGGCCAGCAGGTCTCAAAATCAGTTCTATCTGTGAATATATAACGAACGCGAACGACTTCAGAAAAATTAGAATCGGCCTGTCGTAATGCAATATCAATATTCTTAAAACACTGTTCCGCTTGCTCAACGACATCATTCGATATCGTCATCGTTTGATAATTATAACCTGTGGTACCCGATACATAGATATAACGGCCATCAACAATTGCACGGGAATAGCCTATTTTCTCTTCGAACTTAGAACCACTGGATATACGTTTTGTAATACTCATAGATTTCTCCTGTGAGAATGTATTTTAACTAATCACGACGTAAGTTATTTACCTACGCTTATCGATAAA
>JAZGER010000176.1:0-7402 GCA_036478835.1 Gammaproteobacteria bacterium
TTTTGCTCAAGCACTTCCTGCTCACCCTGCCCACGCAAAGGCTTGATCGCGATCGTCTGATTTGCAATTTCATCTTCACCGAGAATCAGCGCATAAGATGCACCACTTTTATCGGCTCTCTTGAACTGGCTTTTGAAACTGCCGCCGCCGCCATTCGACTGAATGCGTAACTGCGGTAAACCATCACGCAGTTGTTCAGCAAGGATCAGCCCTTGATTGACCGCAGCCTGCCCCATCAACACAAGGTAACAATCAGGGGCTTGATCATCAGGCCGAGAGCCCTGAGTCTCCATGAGTGCAAGCAATCGCTCCAGACCCAGAGCAAACCCAACGGCAGGGACGGGCTTTCCACCCAGCCATTCTACCAGACCATCGTAACGCCCACCGGCGCAGACTGTCCCCTGCGCACCCAGCTCTTCCGTAATCCACTCAAAGACCGTTCGACCATAATAATCCAGGCCTCTAACGAGCCGAGGGTTAATCTGGTATTCAATACCTGCCGCATCCAGCAGCTCGCAAATAGTCGAAAAATGCGCGCGCGATTCATCGTCCAGATGATCGGCCAGCCTGGGAGCCTGTTCGATTAACGCTTTCATATCCGGATTTTTGCTATCCAGAATACGCAACGGATTCGACAACAATCTGCGTTGACTGTCTTCATCCAGTTGATCCTGGTGCTTCTGGAAATAACCCACGAGGACATCCCGATACTGTTCGCGGGACTCAGCCGTTCCCAGAGAATTGATTTCCAGCCGAAGATCGCTAATACCTAATAGCTTCCACAAGCGAGCCGTCATCAACAACAACTCAGCGTCAATATCAGGCCCCGGCATACCAAATACTTCAACACCAACCTGATGGAATTGACGATACCGGCCTTTCTGCGGACGCTCATGGCGAAACATGGGGCCGGTATACCATAACCGTGGAGATGCACCATGCAGCAAACCATGCTGAATACAGGCACGGACACAACTGGCTGTGCCTTCCGGTCGAAGTGTCAGGCTATCACCATTTCGATCGTCGAAGGTATACATCTCTTTCTCAACAATGTCGGTCACTTCGCCAATCGAACGCTTAAACAGTTTCGTTTGCTCTAACACAGGCATTCGAACTTCCTGGTAACCATAGGAACCCAGCACGTTGCGAATCGTTGCTTCAACGGATTGCCAGAAGCCTGTTTCGCCCGGCAGGATATCATTCATCCCCCGAATGGCCTGTAACGTTTTTGACATATGCTATGACTGACCTAATGAAAAACGGGCAACTTTACCCTTTGTATAGAGGCTGTGATTAAATAGCTTGCCATCAAATTCCACGATAACAGCAGGCGCATTCCCCAATAACACCTCTATCGGCGACTTAGCCTCAAATGTTTTTTTCTGACCCATTTTAACGATACCTGCCAGGTGTTTCTTACCGTCAAACTTAACTTCTATCCAGCAATCCTGGCGCACCGACAATATCAGTTTTTTACGTGTGTCGGCTGGCACAATATCGACCGGTTTCGGGGCAACAGAAACGGGCTCATGGTTTGCTGCAACTGATGACTGACTATCGGAACCTACTGTTATCACCTCTTTAAATAAGAGACTACCGCCCACACCGCTTTGCCCTGGTATCACTAAACCTGGCGCATCAGACTGTACACCCTCATTTGACAACAGTCGCTCAATAAGCGGCATTAACAGAAAGACCAGCCCCGTCAAGGCGGCTGCTATCGCAAACCACCGCAGCCATTTACCGACAGGATACTGTTTTCTGTAATGGATCGGTTTATTTTGGGTGAGATGAATTTTAGTATTGTCTGCGCTACCACCCAGCTCAGAGAGTATTGTTTTTTCATCAAGACCCAGTAGTTTTGCATAGGATCTGACATATCCACGGGTAAAAGCAACACCTGGTAGCGCATCTGTTTGCCCACTTTCAATCGCCAGAACAATATCAGCGCCTAGCCGCAATCGCTGCGCAGCCTCATCAACCCGCATATTTTTTTTTATACGCGCTGCTTTGAGCTTTTCACCTACTTCCAGTAAACCACCTGATTCATCGGCTAAAAGTGTCTCTGGTGAATGCTCGGAAAAATCATCCATATCTCACCGGAGCAGACTTTGAGCCTGTGATGAACCAGGGTAGCGTTTCTTTAAATCTATCCGGTACTGCTTAGTTGCCGATGTATCGCCGAGTTTCGTTTCAGTTTGCACAGCAAGCAACAGCAAATCCGCCGTGAGCGGGGAACGCGCTTCAAAGCGCTGAATGTACGCACGAGCCCCCAGATAATTATGTTGGGCATAATGCAGTTTAGCCATCGCTTTCAGTGCAGGTAAATATTCAGAACGTATCTTTAATGCCTGCCTGAAATATTCTTCAGCCTTCCGGTCATCCGGTATTTGAGCAGCGCAAATACCGGCATTTGAATAAACTAACTCAGGGTGCGGGTACAGCGGGTCTTCGAGGGCTTGACTAAAATACTTATCGGCTTTATTCAGCTTGTTCTGGCGACATAAAAACTGCCCATAGTTATTCAGTGTCGTGGAATTTTTACTCTCGATCGAAAGAGACCGGCGATAATGAGAATCCGCTTTTTCAGTTTCACCCAGCTTTTCATAAAGAATCGCCATTGCTTCATGTGCAGGGGCATAACGCGAATTCTGCGAAACTGCTTTTTTCAGCTTCGACATTGAGGAATCCAGCATATCCTTTTTAAGGTACTCAATACCCAGCGCCGTATTTATTTCAGCAGCTTTACTCGCCTTTGATGATTGCGTAGGCGCCATCGCACAGGAGCCCAATACGATACTCAACATCATCACTAGTCCATAGCGAAAAAATAGATTCACAGCGGCCCTCCGGCAAGATTAAGTTGTACACGCTGACTGCGGCGCGTGCGATCCGTGAACTCGCCGGCTAATTGACCGCAAGCTGCATCAATATCATCACCACGCGTTTTTCGGGTAATAGTAACAATACCCAGATTGTGTAAAATATCCCTGAATCGATGAATTCGATTCCCTGAACTACAACTATAACTTGTATTCGGGAAGGGGTTAAAAGGGATTAGATTAATCTTGGAGGGCAACTGGCTTAGCACGTTAGCCAGGGCTCTTGCATGATCATCAGAATCATTAATACCGGCAAGCATGACATATTCAATCGTGACTCTGCGCCGACCTTCACCAACATAATCCCGGCAGGCTTTTAACACTTCTGCGATAGGATATTTTTTATTCAAAGGGACCAGCTCAGTCCGCAGCTCATCGTAAGGCGCGTGCAAAGACAGCGCCAGACTCACATCAGACACCTTCGCCAGCTCATACAAACCTGGAACAACACCGGCAGTACTTAAAGTGACACGTCGCTTGGATAAGGCAAAACCAAAATCATCCTGCATTAGATTCATCGCTGGCACAACGTTATCAAGATTAAGCAAGGGTTCGCCCATCCCCATCATCACCACATTGGAGATCGGGACAGGGTGAGAGGAATCATTGGCGAGAATCCGGCTGGCCTGCCAGACCTGACCGATGATTTCCGCAGTTGTCAGATTCCTGTTGAACCCTTGCTGGGCCGTAGAACAAAAACTACAATTTAGCGCACAGCCTACCTGGGATGAGACGCACAAAGTCGCTCTTTCTGTTTCAGGGATGTAAACCGTTTCAATACAGTTACCATCACTTAGCTCGAACAACCATTTGCGTGTGCCATCCTCAGAAATCTGGTCTTCCCTGATCGCAGGCCCAGCAATGACAGCAATGTCCTGCAGCCGGGCACGCAATCCTTTACTGATATTCAACATATCCTCAAAATCATGACTGCCCTGCTGGTAAATCCATTTAAGCATCTGCGTGGCACGGAAAGGTTTCTCACCCAAAGACACGAACCAGTCAGCAAGACGGGTTCGGTCATAATTTAGCAGGTTAACTTTTTCCATGACGACAGATTAACGAAAGCGCTTAGCGCTTACGCTCACAGACGCCTTCCGGGAAGAAGTAAGCAATCTCTTCTTTCGCCGTTTCAGGCGCATCAGAACCATGCACCGCATTTTCGTCAACCGTTTTTGCAAAATCGGCGCGGATAGTTCCTGCCGCTGCATCCGCTGGATTTGTTGCACCCATCAATTCACGGTTTTTGAGAATTGCGTTCTCACCTTCAAGCACCTGAACGACGACCGGGCCAGACACCATAAATGCCACCAGATCTTTGAAGAAAGGACGCTCTTTGTGAACCGCGTAAAAACCTTCCGCCTGTTCCTGTGTCAGTTGCAGCATTTTGGACGCGACAATTTGCAGGCCATTTTTTTCAAAGCGGCTGACAATTTCACCCATGACATTTTTTGCAACCGCATCGGGCTTGATAATAGAAAAGGTACGTTCGATGGACATTCGTATGCTCCTGAAATAAAAATAAAAAATTAATTCGCTTCTTTGCTCGCCCAGGCGGGTACCAGCAAATTATTCAATAGGGGTAGTTTACCGTCTCAGGGCCGAAACAGGAACTCTCTGTTAACCCGAATGGCCTCTAATCGTCTATATTTTGGTACAGATAACGCAGAGCACGGCAAACGCCACCATGATTTTTGCAAAAATCGTGGTAAATCAAGCTGAGACCTTTGCACAATGCAAATAAAAGAGACTAGATGCGGAACCAGTCTGCTTTCCCTGGTGATCCTGGGCCCTGGCGGTTCTAAAATGTATCGTGCAAAGGTCCAAGCTACTCGTGCTCTTCTATCCAGGCCAGCTGTATCGCTTCAAGAATGCGTTCGCCACAATGCTCAGGGGCATCTTCGAAGCCTTCAAGCGCCATGACCCAGTCGCGCAGGTCAGTGAACCGAACCTGCTGAGGATCAACATCAGGGTGCGTTTCATCCAGCTCAATCGCTATATCCAGCGTATCGGTCCATCTCAATTGCATCTGGGTCTCCTGAATTAAATTGGCCACGAATACACGAAAGTAGTCTGTGTTGCCCGTTTATTCCGTGGCTATAAATGATCTAGTGAGTTTCACTCACCATATTGATGGTATATTTTGGAATTTCCACGACCAGATCCGTATCGGTCACCGCCGCCTGGCAGCTCAGACGCGAATCCGGGTCCAGACCCCAGGCTTTGTCGAGCATGTCATCTTCAAGCTCATCGGATTCGGCTATCGAGTCCAGGCCTTCGCGAATATACACATGACAGGTCGTGCAGGCGCAGGACTTTTCACAGGCATGCTCAATGTCGATGCCATTCGCCAACGCAGCATCACAAACCGTGGTGCCTGGCTCAGCGGTTATTTCCATCCCGTCCGGGCAATGTTCTTCATTGGGTAAAAAAATAATTTTAGGCATTGATTCCTTAACCTTATTTAAAATCGTCTACTGCATGACCAGACATGGCTTTGCTAATATTCGCATTCATTCGTTTATCGACATAGCTTTCGCTGGCTTTTTCAAGGCGATGAATCGCCTCCTTGATCGCGTTATGATCGGAACCCTCACGCTGCTTAATGAGGGCCTGCCTTGCGACTTCAATCACTTCACGCTCCTGCACTGAAAGAAACTCGTCACCATCTTCATTCAGTGCGGAAACGATGGCTTCAAGCACTCGATCAGCATCTACCTGCGTTTCTCTAAGTCGCCTGGCCAGCATGTCATCCTGCGCATGCTCCATCGAATCGCGCAACATGGACTCTACCTGGTTATCTGTCAACCCATAGGAGGGCTTGATTTCAATACGACTTTGCACACCACTGGTTTCTTCTTTTGCGGTCACACTCAACAGGCCATCCGCATCCACCTGGTAAGTCACTGTTATGCGAGCAGCTCCCGCTGTCATCGGTGGAATACCATTCAAGGCAAACCGCGCCAGAGAGCGGCAATCACTCATAAGTTCGCGCTCACCCTGCACGACATGTAATGCCATTGCGGTTTGTCCGTCTTTAAACGTTGTAAATTCCTGAGCGCGTGCCGCCGGAATCGTCGTATTGCGCGGGATAATTTTTTCAACCAGACCGCCCATCGTCTCAACACCTAACGATAAGGAGATAACATCAAGTAGCAACAAATCATCATCCGATTTATTGCCCGCCAGCACATTCGCCTGAATCGACGCACCGATGGCAACCACTTTGTCGGGATCGACATCGACCCGTACCGGTTGCGCGAAAAAGCCTGTTGCCATTTCCCTGACTTTCAGTACCCGCGTAGAGCCACCCACCATCACCACATCTTTTATACTGTCTGCTTTCACCCCGGCATCGCGCAACGCGCGTCGACACGGCAGCAAGGTTTTACGAATCAAAGGTTCCAGCAAACTGTCAAGCTGGTCACGGCTGAGCTCGCCCTGCCACGTCTGGCCCGTCATCGTCTGTACTGTAATCGTTGTCGTTAAATGATCCGTTAGCGCCTCTTTCGCCTGACAGGCAGCAAGCAATATTTCACGCTGCTTGCTGTGGTCAATTTCCTGACCCATACCCGACGCCTGCATGATCCAGTCAGCAATCAATTGATCCATATCATCGCCACCAAGCGCTGAATCACCGGCTGTGGCCAGCACCTCAAAGACACCTTTATTCAAGCGTAAGATAGAAATATCAAAGGTACCACCACCCAGATCATAAACGGCAATAATCCCTTCCGCGCCCTCGTCCAGACCGTAAGCTAGCGCAGCGGCAGTCGGTTCATTGAGCAGGCGTAATACATTCAGGTCAGCAAGTTTGGCTGCATCTTTCGTCGCCTGGCGCTGGGCATCATCAAAATAGGCCGGGACCGTAATAACAACGCCCGTTAACTCGCCACCTAGCACGGCTTCAGCGCGTTTACGCAAAGACGTCAGGATCTGCGCCGACACCTGAACCGGACTCACCTCACCTGCGACCGTTCTGATAAAAGGCATACCGCCTTCATCTTCAGAAACAAACTGGTAGGGCAGTAGATTCGCCAGTGACGTAACATCAGCCGTCCCTCGACCCATCAGACGTTTCACTGAGGCAATGGTATTCAAAGGATCTTTTACGGCGGACTGCTTTGCGCTTTCACCAACGTCAACTCTGCCATCAGCATGGTAGCGAACAACCGATGGCAAACTATGCTGGCCCTGTTCATCCGGCAAGGTTCTGGCTTCACCACTTATAACACTCGCAACCAGGGAGTTTGTTGTCCCCAGATCAATGCCCACGGCAAGTCTGTGCTCATGAGGCGCCGTAGATTCACCCGGTTCAGAAATCTGTAATAACGCCATTAATGATTCTCTCTAATCATAAAGCGCATCTTCCAGAACCGTTCCCAGTTCGGACACTTCTGCTTTGAGTTTTGCATAAAACTGCATTTTTAAAACGGTCTCCACAGCGGGCTCCTGCGCGCCCTGATTCAGCATCTGATTCAGGTCAGCCTCAAGCAGGGAAATATTGCTATCAACACGAG
>JAZGER010000177.1:0-11698 GCA_036478835.1 Gammaproteobacteria bacterium
CTACAATATAAAATTGTTTTCCTTACAGGATGGATCTTTACTGACGAAACTCACAGGGGAAGTTCAAGCTAACCTGGTAGACGGTAGACAATCGATCGAAATTATTCGTAATAACACAGACAACCTGGGTAATGATCAGTATCGTGCTGTCGTCTTCCTGTTTAAAGATGGTTGGAGCGAGCAGTTGCTGAATGAGAGAGTGGAAACAAGCAATTAAATTTACGTAAATAATTCGGGCTCTATTTAGCTGCCATTCCATGGAAATAATAGGGCCCGAAACCACTCAATCTGCAATAGATTATCTGAATAGATAAGCATAGACTTCGAACGACAACGCCAGACTACTGATTCAAGCTAAAAAGAAAAAGTGCTGGCATTGATGGCAGGCCTTAAATTTTACGCTCGTACTCTTTATTGTGATTCAGTAGCCAATTATTCTTCAGGCAACCTGAACAGGAATGAATTTATCTGCTGCATCCTGATAGCTTTTTATTTGATCAAAGTTAAGGTAGCGATAAATATCCTCTGCCATGGTATCAATGTTTTTCGCATAGACCATGTATTCTTCAACCGTTGGAATTTTTCCCATAATCGCAGCAACAGCAGATAACTCTGCCGACCCCAGATAGACGTCAGCCCCATTACCCAGACGGTTCGGGAAATTACGTGTTGAGGTAGACAGTACAGTCGCGTTATCAGCCACCCTTGCCTGGTTACCCATACACAGGGAACAACCGGGCATTTCTGTTCGTGCGCCGGCTCGACCGAAAATACCGTAGTAACCTTCTTCGGTTAGCTGGTGCTCATCCATCCTGGTGGGCGGTACAATCCAGAGACGTGTCGATACCGGACTGCCCGATTGCTCCAGCAGTTTGGCCGCAGCACGAAAATGTCCAATATTTGTCATACAGGAACCAATAAAAACCTCATCAATTTTTGTTCCAGCGACAGCTGACAATGTTTTCACATCGTCAGGGTCATTGGGACAGGCCAACAAGGGTTCCTGAATGTCATTCAGGTCAATTTCAATAATTTCTGCGTATTCTGCATCTGTATCAGCTTCCATCAACTGTGGATTTTTCAGCCAGTCCTGCATCGCTTCGATACGACGGGAAATTGTTCGCTCATCGCCATAACCTTCAGCGGCCATCCATTTCAACATGGTTATATTGGAGCTTAAATATTCAATCACTGGCTCTTTATTCAGCTTGATAGAACAACCACCGGCTGAACGCTCTGCCGTTGAATCTGACAGCTCAAACGCTTGCTCAACTTTTAAATCAGGCAAACCTTCTATTTCAATAATACGTCCTGAAAACGCATTTTTCTTGCCTTTCTTATCCACGGTTAACAGACCGCTTTGAATGGCCGCATAGGGAATTGCGTTAACAAGGTCGCGCAGGGTAATACCCGGCTGCATTTGACCTTTAAAGCGCACAAGGATTGACTCAGGCACATCCAGCGGCATAACACCCGTTGCTGCACCAAAAGCCACCAGGCCGGAGCCCGCCGGAAAGGAAATACCAATAGGAAAGCGCGTATGAGAATCACCGCCTGTGCCGACCGTATCGGGCAGCAGCATTCGGTTTAACCAGGAGTGAATCACTCCATCACCAGGGCGCAGAGAAACACCCCCACGGTTCATCATAAAATCAGGCAGGCTATGATGAGTTTCCACGTCGACAGGTTTTGGGTAGGGCGCTGTGTGACAAAATGACTGCATCACCAGATCAGCAGAAAAACCTAGGCAAGCCAGATCTTTCAACTCATCACGTGTCATTGGACCGGTGGTGTCCTGAGATCCGACGGTTGTCATTCTCGGTTCGCAATACATGCCGGGACGAACACCGGCCAGCCCACAGGCCTTACCTACCATCTTTTGCGCCAGTGTATACCCCTTCACACTGTCTTCCGGCTCTCTAGGCTTACGGAATAAATCAGAATACCCCAGGCCCAGGGCCTCGCGGGCGCGCTCAGTTAAACCTCGGCCAATAATCAGGGGAATACGACCACCCGCCTGCACTTCATCAATAAGCACATCAGTTTTCAGCGTAAATTCAGCGATGACTTCATCCGTACCATGACGTGTTGCCTTGCCTTCATAAGGATACACATCGATAACATCACCCATTTCCATTTTCGACACATCCATTTCAATCGGTAAAGCGCCGGCATCTTCCATCGTGTTATAAAATATCGGTGCAATCTTAGCCCCGAAACAATATCCGCCATCACGCTTGTTTGGGATAAATGGAATATCATTTCCCATGTGCCATAGCACAGAATTAGTCGCTGACTTTCGCGAAGATCCGGTGCCGACAACGTCACCTACATAGGCCACCGGAAAACCCTTTTTCTTGATTTCCTCAATGGTTTCTAATGGTTTGTCAGTAAAACCCGGGCGTGGCATTTTTAACATGGCATTCGCATGCAAAGGGATATCTGGGCGAGACCAGGCATCCGGTGCAGGAGACAGATCATCGGTATTGGTTTCACCAGGGACTTTAAAAACGGTGACAGTAATTTTGTCGGCAAGCGTTGGCTTACTGGTAAACCACTCACCATTTGCCCAGGATTCGAGCACTTGTTTTGCGGGCACATTACCCGCATCAGCCTTTTCTTTCACATCATGAAAGGCATCAAACATCAATAAGGTATGCGACAACGCAGTGACCGCAGTCGCTGCCAGGGCATCGTCATCAAGCGCTTTAATCATCGGCTCAATGTTGTAGCCCCCCAGCATGGTTCCCAGCAGTTTGACCGCTTTTACTTTATCGATCAAAGGCGAAGTCGCTGAACCATCGACAATCGCAGAAAGAAACCCGGCCTTAATATAGGCTGCTTCGTCAACGCCTGCAGGAATTCTGTTTTCAAACAAATCCAGGATAAAGGCTTCTTCACCCTGCGGAGGCTTTCTTAAAAGCTCAATCAGCTCGGCGGTTTGATGCGCTGATAAAGGTTTGGCCAGGATGCCCTCAGCGGTACGCTCTTCAACATGTTTACGATAAGTGGGTAACATAAAAACCTCTTTTCTTTTCTCTAATTTATTCAAACACTGACACGGTCTCGGCGACTTTTTTATCGACGCTGATTGATTGGCACATAATCACGTCGACTCTTACCTGTATATAACTGTCGCGGGCGACCAATGCGAGATTCAGGATCATCCATCATTTCATTCCATTGAGACACCCATCCCACGGTACGAGCCAACGCAAATAATACAGTGAACATATTCATCGGAATATTCATAACAAGGAAAATAATACCGGAATAAAAATCTACATTCGGGTAGAGATGGCGCGATTTAAAATATTCATCTTCGAGCGCGACGCTTTCCAGCTCCATTGCTGTTTCCAGAAGTTTACGCTGCGATTCTTTGATATTCACATCATCCAGTAATTCATGGCAAATGTCGCGAATCAACTTGGCGCGAGGGTCATAATTTTTATACACACGGTGACCAAACCCCATCAAACGAAAACGATCATTTTTATCCTTCGCTCGATCAATGAAACTCTGTAGCGATTTCCCGGACTCATTGATTTCAGTAAGCATGCGAACAACGGCTTCATTCGCACCGCCATGGGCTGGCCCCCAAAGAGACGCGATACCTGCTGCCACCGCAGCAAAAGGATTAGCCTCGGAGCTACCCGCCAGCCGCACGGTGGATGTTGACGCATTCTGCTCGTGGTCTGCATGCAATATCAAAATAAGGTCCAGCGCCTTGGCCATCACGGGATTCACTTCATACGGTTCGGATGGCATGGAAAACATCATGTGCAAAAAGTTTTCGGAGTAACTTAATGTATTCAGCGGATACACAAAAGGCTTACCCTGAGCATAACGGTAACTCCAGGCAGCAATTGTTGGCATCTTGGCAATCAGCCGATGCGCTGAAATCATGCGGTGTTCCGGATTATGAATATCCATATGATCATGATAAAAAGCCGATAACGCGCCGACCACGCCCACCATGATCGCCATTGGATGTGCATCACGACGGAAGCCGGAGTAAAAACGTTTCAGCGCTTCATGAAGAATGGTGTGCCGGGTAATCAGCGAGTCGAATTCGCGCATCTGACTAATCGTCGGTAATTCACCATTGAGAAGCAAATAGCAGACTTCAAGATATGAACTGTCTTTTGCCAGTTGCTCAATGGGATAACCCCGGTATTGCAGCTCGCCGTTCGCCCCATCAAGAAAAGTGATACTACTCATGCAGCTGGCTGTCGACATAAACCCTGGGTCATAGGTAAAGTAACCGAGCTCTTTGGACAGAGGCCGGATGTCAATTGTCTGCGGCCCACTGGTAGGCGTCAGAATATCCAGCTCAATCTGCTTACCGGTCTGGTTATCAATTAACGTTACTGTTGGTTTTGTCATTTATACTGCCTCGTAACTGCTACTTATTCAGACACGACCAACCGGTTGCATCTGCTATACCTTTACCCAGCTCTGCCGGAGATCGAACGGTGTTCACACCGGCCAGCTCTAAAGCTGCGAACTTTTCATCTGCAGTGCCTTTGCCTCCAGCAATAATTGCACCCGCATGCCCCATGCGTTTGCCTTTCGGTGCCGTCACGCCTGCAATGTAGGAAACGACCGGTTTACTGACATTACTTTGAATAAACTCAGCCGCCTCTTCTTCTGCTGTGCCGCCTATTTCACCGACCATCAGGATCGCCTGCGTTTGAGGATCCGCTTCAAAAAGCGTTAATGCATCGATAAAACTGGTGCCGGGAATCGGATCACCGCCGATTCCAATACAGGTACTTTGCCCAAAGCCGGGGTCGCTGGTTTGTTTAACACATTCATAAGTCAGCGTTCCGGACCGCGAAACAATACCAACCTTGCCTTTCTGATGTATGGCACCTGGCATGATACCAATTTTACATTCGCCCGGTGTAATGATTCCTGGGCAATTGGGACCAATTAAACGAACGCCTATACTGTCAGTAATCATCTTCACCTCCAGCATATCCTTTACCGGAATGCCTTCAGTAATACAGACAATCAATTGTATGCCAGATTCCGCCGCCTCGATGATCGAATCTTTACAAAACGGTGCAGGCACATAGATTACACTAGCATCTGCCTGCGTTTGTTCAACTGCCTCACGAACTGTGTTGAAAACCGGCAGACCTAAATGCTCCTGCCCACCCTTACCTGGCGTGACTCCACCGACCATGCGGGTACCGTACTCAATGGCCTGAAGTGAATGAAAGCTACCCTGCTTTCCGGTAAAACCCTGACAAATTACACGGGTTTCTTTATTAATCAAAACGCTCATGTGGCCCCCTTTACTGCAGCCACAATTTTAGTTGCTGCATCAGTTAACCCTGTCGCTGTGATCAAATTCAGCGCAGAATTTGCCAGCATCACTGAACCTTCCTGCGCATGATTCCCTTCCAGTCGCACCACAACAGGTAGCGTAATACCAACATCTTTCACGGCGGCAATAATACCTTCAGCAATAAGATCACAACGAACAATCCCACCAAATATATTCACCAATATGCCTTTTACTGCACCATCGGAAAGAATAATTTTCAACGCTTCGGCTACGCGCTCACTAGTGGCGGTTCCGCCAACATCCAGAAAATTCGCCGGGTTGCCGCCATGTAGTTTAATAATATCCATCGTCGCCATCGCCAGTCCTGCACCATTAACCATGCAACCTATCTCACCCTCAAGCGCGACATAATTCAGGTCCCATTCTGATGCACGAATTTCTCTCTCATCTTCCTGAGTAATATCGCGCATCTCAACAATATCAGGCTGTCGATACAACGCATTACTGTCAATATTAATTTTCCCGTCAAGACACAACAAATCGCCAGAACGGGTGACAACAAGCGGGTTAATTTCTACCAGCGACAAATCTTTCTCGCAAAACATTTTTTCCAGTGAGGTCACTAATTTTGTAAACTGTTTTATCTGGTTCGGCATAAGCGCCAAGCCATAACCCAATTCACGCGCCTGATACGGCATAGCACCAACCAAAGGATTAATCTGAGTTTTAATTATTTTATCAGGCGTTTCTGCTGCCACTTTTTCAATGTCCATTCCACCTTCAGTGGAGGCCATAATAGTCACTCGCTGAGTCGCCCGATCAACCACAGCGCCCAGATAAAGCTCACGATCAATCTGACATGTTTCTTCAACCAGCACGACATTAACCGCTTGTCCATTCTCATCAGTCTGGTAAGTCACCAGGTTTTTCCCAAGCATCTCTCCAGCATAAGCTTTCGCAGCATCAGGCGAATCAACCAGTTTCACGCCACCTGCCTTGCCGCGCCCGCCAGCATGCACCTGAGCTTTTACAACCACGCTGTTTGTTGTCAGAGACGCTGCTATATGAGCAGCCTCATCGGCTGTACTTGCTACTCGGCCTTCAGGCACTGGCATGCCGTATTGTCTGAATAGCTGCTTTGCCTGAAACTCATGCAAGTTCATAATGCTTTCCTGTGTTGATTTAATCTCAATGTGCTACGTACCACGTAGCAAGCAACTCAACTGACTTTCTGCTTAGACTGATCCATCTCAAGCTTTACCCTTTATGTCACAGCTTTATTGTCTCCGTTTTTCTGCGACTGCGCTGATGCGCAAACTGTTATTTAGTTTAAACGTCCAGTAACAGCCTTGCCGGATCTTCAACCAGTTCCTTGATGGTTTTCAAAAAAATCACCGCTGACTTCCCATCGATTATTCTGTGATCATAAGACAGGGCGAGATACATCATGGGGCGAATGACAATTTCATCATGCTCAACAACCGGTCGTTTCTGAATGCTGTGCATCCCCAAAATCGCACTTTGAGGGGGATTTAAAATGGGGGTTGATAACAACGAACCAAAAACACCACCATTGGTAATGGTAAATGTTCCACCCATTAAATCTTCGATACCCAGTTTATCTTCTCTGGCCATTTCCGCATAGGAAACGATCGAACTTTCAATATCTGCCATCGACATTAGCTCCGCATTTCTCATGATCGGAACAACAAGCCCGCGCTGAGAGGAAATGGCAATACCCACATCACAGTAACCATGATAGATCACATCTTCACCATCAAGCGACGCATTAACTTCAGGGAAGCGTAACAATGAAACCGTTGCCGCTTTCACAAATATCGACATAAAGCCAAGCCTTGCTCCATGCGTTTTTTCAAATCGCTCTTTATAATCTGCACGAAGTTTTATCATTGGCTCCATATTTACTTCGTTAAAGGTGGTCAACATCGCCGTGGACTGTTTAGCTTCAAGCAGACGTTCCGCAATGCGTGCGCGTAAACGTGTCATCGGAACACGTTTTTCCAGCCGCTCACTTTCATCAGGCTTAACGTCTTTCTCAGTAAGTAATTGAGTATCGGGCACGCGTTTCATTGCATTCGCTTTTTGTGTATCAATATAGGATTGAACATCTTCTTTAAGTAATCGTCCATGCTTACCTGTTCCCGTCATGCCATCTGCAGTCAAACCCTGCTCAGCCAGTAACTTTCTGACAGCGGGGCTGATTTGTGGATGTGCAGATGCCACCTTGCCCTCCTGCGAACCAGCAGACTCTCTGTCTGGCATTTCAACAGCACCTTCATTCATCATGCCAAGCACCTGATCCCCAATAACCGTCTCACCAGCACCAAGCAATATCGAACCAAGTACGCCATCGGCAGGGGCTGGCACTTCAAGAACCACTTTATCAGTCTCAAGCTCGACTAATAATTCATCCTGTTTGACTGTCTCGCCCGGTTGCTTGTGCCAGTTAATGATCAGTGCATCGTTGACTGACTCAGGTAGCTGTGGCACCTTTATTTCAATGCTCATACGCAATCATGTCCTTTTTTACTCACTTGAATTCCACCACAAGATCGCCTTGCTCGACAAGAGCGCCATCCGTTAGGTGGACTGCTTTGATTAATCCGGCCGAAGGTGCAGATATTGTCGTTTCCATTTTCATCGCCTCAATGACAAAAAGCGCGGTGTCTTTTTTCACTCGGGCACCTTCTTCCACTAGCACTGTGGCAAGCCGTCCCTGTAGTGGCGCCCCAATTTCGTTGCTTTCAACGGCTTTGCGGTTAGCAACAACCGTTGGTTTGACAGAAAGATCACGAATTTTAATTCGACGCAATTGGCCATTCAGATCAAATGTCACCGTACACATGCCATTTTCATCAACGTCAGAACGAAACAACATATTAATAACAATACTTTTCCCCTGACTTAGCTTGACAAGAATTTCACTGTTCATCTTCATGCCATAGAAAAATGCTGTTGTCGGCAAATAACTGTTATCGCCATACAGTTGTCGGTGATGATAGAAATCCTTGAATACATCGGGGTACATTTTGAAAGAGAGAAAATCAAGCAGGGTTTGATATTCATCAAACTCCTCGATAAAAGCCTCAAACTCAACATCAAAATCAACAGGGTCCAGATGATCGTTGGGTCTGCCAGTCATCGGCTTGTCACCCTTGAGAACGAGGTTACTCAGTTTTTTCGGGAAGCCTCCATCAACCTGCCCAAGGTTACCTGAAAAGAGATCAATCACTGAATCGGGAAAAGCGAGCGTCGCGCCCTGCTTCATCACCTCTTCTTCAGTCAACCCATTAGCTGTCATAAACAACGCCATATCGCCAACAACCTTAGACGAAGGCGTCACCTTGACAATGTCACCAAACATTTTATTGACGACAGAGTAGTTCTTTTTTATCTCTTCGAATTTATGTTCAAGGCCAAGAGCAATCGCCTGAGGGCGCAAGTTGGAATACTGGCCGCCAGGAATCTCATGCTGATAGACCTCGGCAGTCCCTGTCTTCAGGCCCGACTCAAACGGGTAGTAATATTCACGTACATCCTCCCAGTAATTGGAATATTGATTCAATGAATCAAGGTCGAAAGGCTGCTCACGTTCATGTCCCTGCATAACGGATATCAAGGTGTTCATATTTGCCTGAGAGGTTAATCCCGACATGGAGCTGATTGCCACATCAACAATATCCACATCGGAGTCGATTGCTTTCAACAGGGTTGCAATCTGCGCAGATGATGTATCATGCGTATGCAGATGCAATGGAATATCGATGACTTTCCTCAGCTCAGGAATTAAAAATTCTGCTGCATAAGGCTTCAACACGCCCGCCATATCTTTTATAGCCAGCATATGTGCGCCTTCGTCTTCCAGGCGACGCGCCATGTCCAGATAGTATTGCAAATTGTATTTATTCTCCGGCGATGTATTTAGCACATCACCGGTATAACAGATCGCAGCCTCAGCAATCCCTTCCGTACGCTCACGAACAATTTGGATAGACCGAGTCATTCCATCGACCCAGTTAAGCGAGTCGAAAATGCGGAAAACATCAATCCCTTCTTCCCAGGATTTTTCAATGAACTTTTCAAGTAAGTTGTCCGGATACGCTTTGTATCCCACCGCATTCGAACCACGGAACAGCATCTGAAACAGGATATTGGGGATTGCCTGGCGCAGCTCTCTCAGGCGTTCCCAGGGACATTCATGCAGAAAACGCATGGCCACATCAAAAGTGGCACCACCCCACATCTCCAGAGAAAATAATTGCGAATGATTTTTTGCCAAACCCTCCGCAATTTTCATCATGTCTCGGGTTCGCAGTCGCGTTGCTAGCAAAGACTGATGCGCATCGCGTAACGTAGTATCGGTATAGAGAATATTTTTCTGTGCTTTGATCCACTGGCAGAATTTTTCTGGCCCCATTTCATCGAGTAAGTTTTTAGTGCCTTTAGGATAAGCTGCCTTGCGGTCAAATTTAGGAACGACTGGCGTTCGAAATATTTTCTCCCGTTCAAATGTATTGATATCCGGGTTGCCGTTAACCGTCACATCAGCAAGATAGCTCAGCGTTTTTGTCGCTCGATCCTGCAAGGGTTTTACTTCAAATAATTCAGGGTAATGATCAAAAAATGTCACCTTTGCTTCACCCGAGATAAAGACAGGGTGCTCGAGAACATTTTCGAGGAAACCAATATTATTTTTAACACCTCGAATCCTGAATTCTCGTAGCGCACGACTGCTTCGCTGAATAGCACCCTCCAGCGTGCGCCCCCAGGTCGTCACTTTCACCAGCATCGAGTCAAAAAAGGGAGAAACCACAGCACCGGTATAAGCAGCACCAGAATCTAAACGGACACCAAACCCTCCAACACTGCGATAGGCAATTAATGTCCCGAAATCAGGCTGAAAGTTCTTTTCCGGATCTTCAGTGGTGATACGACACTGCACCGCAAACCCATGACAGGAAACATCTTCCTGAGAACCGATGCCAATTTCAGGGTCACTTAATTTACATCCATTGGCGATATGTAGCTGGCTACGAACAATATCGATGCCGGTCACTTCTTCTGTGATGGTGTGCTCCACCTGCACACGCGGATTGACCTCAATAAAATAAACAGCTTCATCCTTATCAACCAGGAATTCAACGGTACCTGCATTGCTGTAATTGACATGGCGTGTAATGGCAATCGCATAATCATAGAGTTTCTTTCGAGTCTCGTCAGATAACGTTGAACTCGGAGCCACTTCTACCACTTTCTGAAAACGCCGCTGTACTGAGCAGTCACGCTCGTACAAATGAACCAGGTTGCCGTGTTCGTCGGCTAAAATCTGCACCTCGATATGCTTGGGTGAGTCGATGTATTTTTCGAGGAACACCGTATCATCACCAAAGGCTTTCTGCGCCTCATTACGCGCATCGTTAAATGCCTTTTCGAGCTCGTCACTAGCACGCAATACGCGCATGCCGCGACCACCACCACCGGATACGGCTTTCAGCATTAATGGGTAACCAATTCTATCCGCTTCCCTGTGCGCAATTTCCAGGTTGTTCAATGGCTCTCGACTGTCTTCAATTACCGGAATACCGGCAACCACTGCATTTTTCTTTGCCTCTATTTTGTCACCCAGCTGTTGCATGACCTCTGCCGCAGGCCCGACAAAAACAATACCGGCCTCTCGGCAACGGGTTGCAAACTGTACATTTTCAGACAGGAATCCATAACCTGGGTGTATGGCATCAGCACCATAGATTTCGGCCACTTCAATAATGGCTTCGATATCCAGGTAGGGTTTTAACGGATCGTCATCTTCACCAATTTGATAAGACTCATCCGCCTTATATCGATGGGGCGAAAAACGATCCTCATTGGTATAAACGGAAATTGTTTGTATATGCAATTCTGATGCGGCGCGCAAAATTCGGATAGCAATTTCACCACGATTCGCAACCAGCAATTTTTTAATTTTGTGGCTCATAATATAATCATTTCCCATTTACCGGTGAGCGAGGTAACTTTATGCCTGTCCTCAAACCCATCAGGTATTCAAACGATTTTTTATCAAATCATCGACAACAACCGGATCAGCCAGCGTCGATATATCACCGAGCGAATCGAGCTCATTAGCGGCAATTTTGCGTAAAATTCGCCGCATAATTTTCCCAGATCGCGTCTTAGGCAGGCCAGGTGCCCACTGAATAAGATTCACTTTAGCAAAAGGGCCAATTTCTTTTCTGACGAGCGACACCAGTTCTTTAACAAGCGCATCAGAACCCTCTTCACCCGTCATCAGGGTAACGTAAGCATAGATACCCTGACCGGTTATTTCATGTGGGTATCCAACGACTGCCGATTCTGCAACTTTTTCATGCGTTACCAGCGCTG